>DSDE01000271.1 GCA_011049095.1 Fidelibacterota bacterium | reverse complement strand
GGTGACTCGCAACTGGATGATGAATATTCAGTTTGATTATGGGACCGGCAAACCCTGGACTACATTTGGAAAGCTGGGCGCGAATAATGATCGACGGCTTCCTGATTATACCAATGTTGATATCCGCTTTAACCGTAATTTTAATGTACAGGGTCTTTCCCTGTCGCTATATCTGGATATTTTTAATGTGCTGAATAATGATGTTTATTATGGCATCTACAGTCAGTATTTTGATGAGTATGAAATTCCCAATATCATATACCGGGAAGAGCTTACAAATACAATCATTCAAACACCAACAATATATCCAGCCGAGCGGCAGTTTAAACTCGGCGTTTCATTAGCGTACTAAACTCATCCAGGAGTAAATGAATATGAAAAATAAAATAATATTGACTCTATTGATTAGTGTTAGCTGTCTATTGGCAGCAGGTGAAAGCCTCAATTTTCAAAAAACACCATTCTTTTGGAGGCTTTTAAAATCCAATAGCGCTGAAATTGACGTTGAATATCACAAAATCGGGCGAATGTGGATGCGGGTGACCAATTTCTCAATGATTGGTGATGACAGTTACACCAACCGGACTCCATCCGCTGATTGGCCTGGCGGATCAGGTAACTCATACCTGTATCGCGGCAGCCTCTGGATCGCCGGTGTGGTGGATGGTGTAAAAGTTGTCAGCACAACGGAGGAAAAGGAATTTACTCCACTGACTCTCATCGAAAAAAGTACATTTCTCGATGGAAATGCCGAACACACCGTCTGCAAGTTTTGGGATGGCGTGCCAGTTAGTAATGAACATGTGCCACTGGGCCTGGAGATTACACAGCATACCTATGCTTATGGGCTCTCATCGGCCTCAGATTTTGTGCTCTATAAGTTTGTTATTAAAAATGTCGGTGTGGATAAAGATAAAGATGGGGTCATAGATAGTACTGGCACTATTTATGATTTTCATTTTACTTTCCGAATGGATGGTGATGTGAGCAAATTGCCAAGCTGGGCAGCGGAAGATAATTTTGTTAATCGGGATGATCATGCGATGTGTCTGACAGCTGGTTGGGACGAGCTGAAGCTATTCCCCTACATGGAATGGCAGATGAATCGGGATAGCGAGTTATGGAATGCCATCAGCGCCTACCAGGGTGATAGCACGCTGACATTAATGTTTGATGGAGACAACCGCAGCTATGACAGTGAGGTTGACACTTCTCTCATTGACAAAGATAGTTATTTTTACGCGAATCCCCACGACGATTTCGGGAATCCAAATCCTTACGGGGTTTTACAATCTCCTGGTGTTTTGGGTATGAAAATGCTCCATACCCAACCATATCTGAAGCCTAAATCCTACACCACGAGCTTCATAGGACAGGATTTTACCGGAGATGCAGCTAAGTGGACAAACGCGATCGGAAAAACCAAATTTGATAAGCTTTTTAAGTTGCCTCCTTTCCAGGGAGGCGGTGTGAATGAAGGCGATTATCGTGCCATTACCACTTTTGGGCCGCTAGATTCCCTGGCAACCGGTGATAGTGTTATCGTTATAATGGCTGTTGGTGTTGGTTGTGATCCTCTACGAGGTGGAGTTTATAGCTTCCTCGAGCTGGTAAAAAGTATGGAGATTGCTAAGCAGATTGTAAATGATGGTTTTGATATTGACCTGGCGGAATTTGCTCCAGCATCGAAAGTACAGATCGGCGCTATGTTTGACGATAATAATGATTTTATCGGAGCTGATATTGCTTGGGACCCTGCCGGATCTATGGCGCATAGCAACTTTCATCAGTTTACACTACGTAAGTCAAATACCCAGGATGCCAGTGGCGCACCAATTTGGGAAACCCTCAGTATTTACACTAAAGATACCCTTGATGCACTGTTAAGCGCTTCTTTAGATAATATGATTCACTATTTTGATGAAGATGTGCAATTTGGCTACGATTATACCTATGAGCTTATGACAGAATCAGTATCAGAGAAATATGGTGAGGTTTCTGTTAAATCACAGGACTTCATTACCGCAACTGGAAAAAGTAGAGTCTCGAATCTTGAAGAATTGCGTGTGGTTCCCAATCCATATTATGGCAGCGCTCCCTGGAATAATCCAGAGCCGGCTGACGATTCATATCGCCGCTGGAAGGACAGGCTCTTTTTTATCAACGTGCCAGAAGACGCCGAAATACGAATTTTTACCCTTGATGGTGATTTTGTGAGATTGTTGAAAGCAACTGACATCCGTGGAATTGATGGCGCGCCTGAGACCAATACAGCAACAGCAGAATGGGATCTGATCAGTGTATCAAATCGGGAAGTTGCACCTGGAGTTTATCTCTATCATGTAAAATCAAGCGTTGGTGAAAAAACCGGCAAATTTGTGATAATTAAATGATGAGGAATATTATGAAGAAAATTATGTTTGGACTCATCGTCTCTACAATTAGCCTCTGGGCCTCATCCTCAATCGGAACTGCAACTGCTCAGTTTCTTGAGGTAAATTTAAATACTCAGAATATGGGAATGGGGAATGCCAGCACCTCAATTATCACCGGCAGCGCTTCGATGCTCATCAATCCTGCCGGCCTGGCGGAATTAGGACGTGGCAGCAATGATTACGACAGCTATTTTTCTTTTGTGAACTGGCCTGCAGAAATTACTTTTGCCTCTGCTAATCTAGGCTTTTCCTTAGGAAAAATTGGTGTGCTTGGCATTAATTCGGTTTTTGCTAATTATGGCGATGAAATTCTAACCACCGCCGCCAACCCTATGGGAGATGGTACATTCTCAATGTCAAGCTATGCTGTTGGATTAACATTTTCCAGATATTTAACCGATAAGTTTTCATTTGGGCTGAATGTAAAAATGGTTGGCGAATCCTTTGACAGGTCTAACTATAGTCAGCTTGCTTATGATTTAGGTACCCTGTATCGCACAGGCTATCGAAATCTTAACATTGGTATGTCGGTCCTCCATTTTTCAAATGAAGCAAAATTTAGCGGCAAGTTTTTTGATTATAGCGCTTCCTCCACAGATAGCAGTGATTATGAAACTTGGCCATTGCCGATGACATTTCGTACCGGACTATCGATGGATATTTATTCCAGGTCTCAGTTGACCATTAGCGCCGCTTTTGATATGATTCATACCAATAACAGTTCTGAAAAATATGGACTGGGAACTGAATTATTGTGGATGCAGCGTATTGTAATCCGAGCTGGTTATCAATTTGGCACTGATATCGAAGGAATCAGCGCTGGTCTCGGTTTGAAAATTTCCGATTTGATGCAGATAGACTATGCATTTAATGCAATGGAATATCTTGGCGGTCGTCACCGTTTCGGCATCAAGATCGGTTTTTAAATAGATAATAAACCCAAAAAAAGGAGTGGAAATGAAGAAAGTTACAGTGTTACTAATGAGTGTTTTCCTCGTCTCAGCCCTGATGGCTGATATTTTTCCCCGTATTGGATACGTGGAAATTGAGGATGCTCTTACCGTTAATACCGGTGGTATTGGCAATATGATTGCCGGTGTGGATGTGGACGGAGATGGCAAGCTGGAAATCTATATGGTCAATGACAATTGGAATGATACTGCCAGTGAACTGGTTCCCCGCATCTACAAGTATGAACAAGATGATGATGGAGAATGGGCGCTGGTTTGGTCGGCAGAAGCGCCGACTAGCCTGGTAGAAGCTCAGAATACCTGGCCCATTTTAAAGTTGACTGATCTGGATAAGGATGGGAAAATGGAACTATTGTGGGGAGTTGTAAACAACTTGGGCACAAATCAAAATCCCGCCCGCTTTTTGGTCTATGAACACGACGAAGGCGACAATTTTGGCGTTTACAACGACGGTGTCTGGGAGCCTAATGCCAGTTGGAGCATTACAGAAGATGATGGAATGAACATCAGGCCAATGAGCTGTGTTGTATCAGATATTGATGGCGATGGCACAGATGAGATCATTTTTGCCGGACGTACCACTGGTATGCGCATTGGCATTGCATCTGTAGATAATATTCCTGACAATGGTGACGGCAGTGAAACCTGGACTCTGGAATATAGTCTTGCAGGTGGAGATGATGGCTACACCGGTGATAATAAATGGGATGTGGCAGTCCTTGGAAGCAATGCCTACTTTTTCTGTGAAAAAGAAATTTCAAAGGTTAGTTGGGATGGCAGCGCTTATGTTTATACTGCGCTTGACCCCCTGCCTGGCGGCATCAGTTTTGACGCTGTTCAAGTCTGTGATCTCGATGGTAATGGCACTTTGGAAATGGTTACTGGAGAATATGCTTATGGTGAATCAGTACGGAATATCTGGCTGCTTGAAGAGGATGGAGATAGTCTGAAACGCACTCAGCTCTTTGATATCAACGGTGAAGATATGCTCAATGGCGGACGTCTTAGCGGCGGCGCAATGGGTGATATTGATGGTGACGGCTATATGGATTTTGTCTTTGGCAGTCGTTATAGCGGCCCGCCTAATGGTATGATTTTCTGGGTAGCCTACAATGGTGGCGCCATTGATGACCCAGCAAATTGGGAAGTTTCTATCATTGACAGCGCCTATGCCTATGAGGACCTGCCGAGCGGCGGGATCTGGAATGTTATTGAAATTGCCAATATTGATGATGACAAAGGAATGGAAGTTCTTTATACATCCAGTACCAGTATTCCCTATTCGGAAGAATACGCCAGTGTAAATATCAGCGCGCCGGTTATCATTCTCGATTCGCCCAATACCGATCCAGTCAGTGTCAGCCCTATTTCTGGTCCAAGCGCATTCCAGCTTCACCAAAATCATCCGAATCCTTTCAATCCCACAACCTCAATCAGCTTTACCCTGGATATCGCTTCTGATGTTCTGATTAATGTTTATGATATGTCAGGACGTAAAGTAACAACGCTAACAAAAGACAGCTATTCAGCCGGTACTCACTCGGTCGTCTGGGATGGTCTTGACAATGATGGCAATCCAGTTGCCAGCGGTGTTTATACCTATCAGATGCGCGCAGGAAATAAGATTCTTGCCAAGCGAATGGTTTTCATGAAATAATCAGGTTTTGAAATCTGTTTGAGAAAGGC
>DSDE01000074.1 GCA_011049095.1 Fidelibacterota bacterium | reverse complement strand
ATATGGGAAAACGATGATGTAGGGGCGCTCGACGTCAGCGCGAGGCGATACTTTAGCCACTTGCTCGATGGAAAAAAGAAGTAGATTGCCATCGCGATATTTGATGGAAACTTGTCCCGCAGGGTCTTCCAGATCATCGCGATGAATCCTCTCGATACGAGTTACCAGGCCAAGGGGAATGGCAAAGCGCTCTTTTTCAGCGTTTTGCACAATCACCAGCGATTGTGCATTTTTTGCTTTAGAAATCTGAGGTTTTTCATTTTCCGTTTCTTTGGTGATGGCATCGATCTTCATCAGGCGGCTGATATTAACCACATCGAGAATAAGTGCGGCGCGGCCATCACCTAAAATGGTGCTTCCGGCATAGAGTGAAGCGCCGCGAAGGTGCTTACCCAGGGGCTTGACGACAATCTCCTCGGTATCCAGAAGCTCATCCACAATAAGTCCGTATTGCCACTCGCCGGCGCTGATGATGATGACTTTTACCGATTTGCTAAGTTCCGGGGGTATAAATGGTGCATTTAGCGCTTTTCCCAGATGGATGACCGGCAGCAGTCGTCCCCGTAGCCGCATCATGTAATTGTTGTGTATTTTTTCCAGCTTTTTAGAAATCTGGGCTTTGGGAATGCGCACCAGCTCTGTCATATTAACCTGAGGCAGGGCATACCGGTCTTCGCCGAGCCCCACAATCAGTGAAGGTATGATGGCCAGGGTGAGGGGGAGCTTGATACGGACGCTGGTTCCCTTTCCCACTTGCGAAACGATGTCTACAACCCCACCGATCTGGCTTAGGTTTGATTTTACCACATCCATACCTACCCCGCGGCCGCTGACATCTGTCACAGCCTTAGCAGTGGAAAAGCCCGGCGCGAATATGAGCTGGATTAAATCTTTCTCGCTCATTTTGTTCAGGGTTTCGGCATCAAATAGTCGCTTTTCCTGGGCTTTTTCACGAATAACAGCAGGATCGATGCCTTTGCCGTCATCATTGATTTCAATAAATACCTGTCCTGCTTCATGGTAGGCTTTCAGGACAAGAGTAGCCGGATTGGCCTTGCCCTGTTTTGTCCTTTCAGCCGGACTTTCGATGCCATGATCCAGGGCGTTGCGCACCAGGTGTGTCATAGGGTCGCCAATAGCTTCAATAATGGCTTTATCTAATTCTACATTGCGGCTGTCAATAGTGAGGTTTAGCTCTTTGCCCAAATCCCGGGAGAGGTCCCGAACAACGCGTTGAAATTTATTAAAAACCAGGTCAATGCTCTGCATACGGGTCTGCATGATTTTTTCCTGGAGCTCGCTGGTAACTCTATCAATCTGATGAGTAATTTTCTCGATGGCAGCAAAATCATTTTTGGCCACAGCCTGTTTGAGCTGATTGCGGCTTAGTACTAGCTCACCGGCATTATTCATCAAGCTGTCAAGAATGGCTACATTGACCCGCAGACTCGATGCGGCAGTAGCTGATGTTTTGGGCTTTTGTCTGATGGGTAAAGGAGCTGGGCTTTGGGGGTGACTGCTATCTCGCTTTGCCTTTTTGCTGTTTGCAGGTGCTTCTGAGACTTGAGGCGCAGGCTGGGGAGCCGGAGATGGCAGTGGTGTATCTTCTCCAAGGGGCATTAGGCGGTTTTGATAATCAATTTGGATAATGCGCTGGGTATCGATGCGTATCACGGAATCAATGAGGTCTGGCTCCACGATGGAGGCAAAAACAAAATAGAAGGGAATCTGAGACATAGGATTAATGGCATCTAGAGTGCCTACAGCTTCCACATTGATATAGCTTTCAATAATCTCACCCATCTGGCAGAGTTCTTCAATAAGCTCACTAAGGGGTTTATCTTTGCCGGTTTCATCGGAAATAAGGTCACATTCGGCAAAATAGAGGGATTTTCCGGCGCGATGATAACTATTAAGACGGCTATAATCAAGGCTAAAAACCAGGTCGCCGCTGGCATTGCATATTTGGAGAATGGCATCTTCAGCGCTTTGCGTTAGTTTGGGAGCCTCTTCGGAAAACCAGTTTTCGTCCAGCTCATCCTCTTCTGCCGCGTTAGTCTCTCCGCTAAATTTTTCCAGCGCTTTCATGATCAGAGAGATATCATAGTCATTGCTATTGGCAATATCATTAATCATCTCTTTCAGCATATCAGCCCCATCCAAAAGGGCGTTGATCATCTTTGAGTTAGGAACTTTTTCTCCATTGCGCAACTGATTAAGAATGGTTTCCATCTGATGGGAGACGATTTTAATTTTATCGAGAGCCCAAAATCCTGCGCCGCCCTTAATGGAATGAATTGCTCGAAAAATTTTATTAACATGGGCATTATCAATGGCTTCACCCATAGCTTCCAGGTCGAGAAGATCACCCTCAATGCCGCCAAGATGCTCTCTGGCCTCTTCAATAAAAAGAATAAGTACTTCATCATCGAGATTGATTGTCACGTCTGACCTCCTGCCTGGCTTTCCGATTCGATGCTAAACTGACCAGTGATGCTAAGCCGGTGAAAAAGAGTCATTACCGATTTTGAGACATTCTGAAGAGTGAGGGACTCCTCCATTGCCCGGAGGGTGTTGGCAGTTCCCAATAAAACCTGAATACCAAAAGCAGAGATGGCGCTCACTCCTGCCATATCGAGGATCAGATTGCTAACGCCAGCTTTAATCCTGGCTAATATTTCTGTTTGTAATCGTTTGACAGCCGCTTCACTTTGCAGGTCGCCTTCACAAGACAGCAGATTATCGCCTTTTTTTAATCGCGTCATATGTTTTTCTCCCCGTCGGGCTTATTTGATAATCAGACCAGCTAAGAAAAAATTCTTTAAAAACGTTTCCCATTCGCAGGGAAGGTATAAAAAAAAAGATTTTTGAACAAATGATTTTTTAAGAAAGGCATTTTTGTTGTGAATTATGAGCAATTTTGCATCAGTTTATATCATTCTCCACGAAAGCGGCCATTAAGAATAGCCCAGATTCGCTTTCCGACCAACTGCTCTGCCTGCTCGAGAATCTTTCCTACGACAGTGAGAATCTCGCTTTCGCCGGCCCAATGATCCTGGGTCAGATTGGCATATTTTTTCAGCATCGAATTGATGACCAGAGCTGCCACCACGATATCGTCGGCATAACCGGCAATCCCAAGAAAGGCTTCCGGCAGCAGATCAATAGGCGACATAAAATATGCCAGCGCGCCGGCGATTTTCAGTTTATCTGCAACGGCCACTTCATGGCTGAAGAGGAGCTTTACCATAAGATGGAAAAGGTCTGGCGCCAAAAATATCAATTCGCTGATGGTTTTGTTTTTACCTTGCTTGGTGCTAGCCCTGCGGATTTTGTCTCGCAGCCTGGTATAATAATCTTCATACTTACGTATTTCTTCCATTTTAAGTCTCCTCTAAAATTATTTTCAAATTTCGTTTAAGCAGCGGCAAACGCTGCCGGGTCATCGCTGTAGGCTTCATGATTTTTTTTAGCTGATTGTGGCTACGGCTTTCCCATTCGCTGAAAGTCAGGGAATGTATCTCTTTAGCCGGCTGCAACTCCGGATTGGCGCTGATTTTGGCAAAGCGCATATTCCAGGGACAGTTTTCCTGACAGATATCACAGCCATAAAGCCAGCCAAAGAGTTTTATCTCTTGGGAAAAATCAGGGCTGCGGTCCTCGATACTCAGATAGGAGATGCAGCGGCGGGCATCGAGCTGAAAAGGCAATGGAAATGCCCGCGTTGGGCAGCTATTAAGGCACCGGGTACATTTTCCGCAGCGCTCCGGCATCGCTCTGGAATATGAATCAAAAGCCAGGTTGCTGGCAATACCTCCTAAAAAGAGCCAGGAGCCAAATTGTGGATTAATAAGACAGGTATTTTTCCCTATCCAGCCAAGGCCGGCTCTCACAGCCCACGATTTCTCAAAAACCGGCGCCGAATCGGTAAAAATCTGTCCCGTGATGCTGCTGTCAATCTTTTGCAGTCGCTCCAACAAACTTTGAAGCTTCATTTTTAGCACACGATGATAGTCCTTCTCGGTGACATAGCGACTGATTTTGGGGCTGGTGGCGCCTCGCTGGATTTCTCCATAGTAGTTCATGCCTATCATAATCACAGAGCGGCTTCCTGGGTGGAGCAAATTGAGATCTTGTCGCAAATCCTGATATTTCTCCATATAGGCCATCTCGCCATGAAATTCTTTTGCCAGCCAGTTTTTGAGCCGTAGGGCCTCATTTTCTAAAGGCTCAGCCCTGGCAGCGCCGATAAGATCTATTCCTAATTCAGCGGCTAATTTATCCAGCATATTTAGAGCAAGCAGCGGCAAAATTCAGGTCTTCCTCAGCTTACGCTCGGCCAAAAGAAGGGCCACCTGGGTTTTGGCATCCACAATTTCGCCGCGGTCAAGCATCGCCAGCGCCTCCTCCAGGGTGCAGCTAAATATTTCAAGAAACTCATCTGCGTCACAACTCTGTTTTAGCAGGCGGAGATTCTTTGCGATATAGATGTGAATCACTTCATTGGTGTAGCCGATGCCAGGGAAGCTTTTCCCCAAATAATCCCAGGACTCAGCAATGTAGCCCGTCTCTTCCAGGAGCTCCCGCCGGCCTGTGGCTGCTATTTCCTCGCCGGGGTCAATCTTTCCCGCCGGCAGCTCAATAAATATTTTGCCTGCCGGATAGCGAAACTGTCGCTCAAAGATGAGGGTTTTATCATCAAGAAAGGGGAGGACCACCACCGCGCCGGGATGAATGATAAACTCCCGGGTCGTCTCTTTTCCGTTGGGCAGCCGGACACGGTCTTTGCATACGTGAAGCAGCCGGCCCCGAAAGACTGTTTGGGAATCGATTTTTGTTTCAGTCAGTGTCATAAAAATCCTTTATCTATTAAATCTGGAAAATCTGAAAAGATGCCCCTAACGCCCTGGGTGGCCAAATCTTGCGCTTTCAGAAATTCATTGACGGTAAAAACCGATACCGGCAGCTCTTTCAGCCAATGCCTGAGATGGGGGTGCCCCAGCTCTAAATGCACTGCATCGGGACGCCGACGGCTGAGAAGGGCTCGGCGGCTCATAAACTGACCCCACTTATGCGCCATAAAAAGATAGGCTATGGAAAGACTTGATATTT
>DSDE01000353.1 GCA_011049095.1 Fidelibacterota bacterium | reverse complement strand
GTTTTATACATCGGCCTGATGATGACCGAACAAGGACCAAAGGTGCTGGAATACAACATACGCCTGGGTGATCCAGAAGCCCAGGTCATCTTGCCACGAATAAAAAATAACATGGCAGAGCTTTTTGAAGCTGCAGTTTTTGGCAAACTGCATCATCACCAGATTGAATATGACAAAAATGTAAGTATGACAGTGATAATGGCCAGCGGAGGCTACCCTGGCGATTATATCAAAGGCATTCCCATCAAAGGCTTAGATCAAATACCAAATAATATCACTGTTTATCACGCGGGTACTAAACTGGATAATAATCAGATTGTCACGAATGGCGGAAGAGTTCTAGCAGTCACCAGCAAAGCTGAAAACCTAAACAAAGCCCGTGAGCTCGTCTATGCCGCCATTCCAAAAATCCAGTTCCAGAATAGCTTTTATCGTAAAGATATCGCTCTGAAAGCGATGAAGCTCTTGAAAGATAATCATTGAAAACAAAATATCGCATATACTGTGGTGACAGTAGAAATATGAGTTCCGTACCCGACGAGACAGTTCATCTGATCATCGCTTTTCCCCCGAATTGGCAACTAAAAGATTATGGTGCGGAAAATCAGATTGGCTGCAACGACTCCTATGAAAATTATATCAACAATCTGAATTTAGTCTGGCAGGAAGCTCATCGCGCACACTATCCCGGCACACGACTCTCTATCAATATCGGCAATCAGTTTGCCCGTTCTGTCTATTACGGACGCTATAAAGTCATTCCCATTCGCACTGAAATCAACCATTTTTGCGAAACCTTGACAGCGGATCATATGGGCGCAATTATCTGGCAAAAAGTCACTACAAGCAATATAACAGGCGGTGCATCGTGATGGGCGGCTTTCCATATCCACGAAATGGCATTCTAAAACTTGATTATGAGTTTAAACTCATATTTAAAAAAACCGGGAATCGCACCAACACCAACGAAAGAACAGAAAGAGCTTTCAAACATGACAACTGAAGTGTGGAATACAATTTTAGCTGGTCACTGGACATTTCCAGGCGTTAAACAGGAAAAACACTTGGCAATATTTCTGGTAAAATTGCCGACAAGGCTCATTCAAATGTTCAGTTTTGTTGGCGAAACCATTCTCTATCCATTTTGGGGAAGCGGCACGACAAGTCTTGCCGCAAAAAACCTCAATCGAAACTCTATTGGCTATGAAATCAACCCTGATTTTATTGATTTTGGCAAAAATAAACTGGGTATCGCCCAATTAGATTTTGAAGGGAATGAGTACTATTCCCAAAATGAAACACCCTTTCTGCCAAACAATTCCCATTTCGCGAAAGTCCCTTATCTTTTCAAAGACCCCTTGAAACTAGATAAAAAAATAGACCCGAAATCACTTCAATACGGATCGAAAATTGATGAAAATTCTGGTGACCGGCAGGACTTCTATCGGGTGAAAGAAGTTCTTCAACCCAATCTATTAAAACTTGAGAATAATTTAATTGTCCGACTCATCGGTATTATCGAGAAACCAGGCCTAGTAAATGCTGCAATGAACTTTCTCGAGGAAAAAGTAAAAGGCAAAAAAATATTTCATACGTTTCGACGAAACAAAATATGATGATGAAATGCACCCAATGGCTTATATCTATTTGAAAAATAAAACATTTATTAACGCCCACTTGATTAAAAAGAAACTGATATTGGCAGACAGACAATCTCGCTTTCTTTTGAAGATAATTTTATCAGACTGGAGAATACAGAGGATTTGTTAACAATAAATAAATTAATTAATTATACATTTCTTGAAGGTTTATCATGAACACACCATCCAAATACGGCATCATTGGCAAAAGTGAGGAGATACAAAACCTTATTGCCACCATCGAGCAGGTCGCGCCAACACCCCTAACAGTTTTGATTCAGGGCGAGAGCGGCACAGGCAAGGAATTGGTGGCCAGAGCAATTCACCACCTGTCACTGCGAAAATCTAAGCCTTATATTGCAGTCAATTGCGGAGCTATCCCAAGCGGCACTTTGGAAAGCGAGCTCTTCGGTCATCGCAAAGGAAGTTTTACCGGAGCTTATGAAGACCGGCAAGGCTTTTTCGAGGCGGCAAATGGAGGAACCATCTTCCTTGATGAAATTGGCGAAATGCCTCTGGAAACACAGGTTAAGCTTCTAAGGACCCTGGAACAAGGTGAATTCATTCGCGTCGGTGAAAATCAAGCGCGAAAAGTCGATGTCCGGGTTTTAACTGCCACAAACCGTGAACTCAGTGAAGAGGTGCAGGCTGGAAATTTTCGCCGAGACCTCTACTTCCGCCTGAAAACCATCACCCTACTCGTAGTGCCGCTGCGTAAAAGGAGAGAGGATATTCCCCTCCTTGCAGAATTTTTTATGCGCGATTACAGCGATCAAAACAATCTCCGCTATAAGCCAATATCTCCCGCTGCAATAAAAATACTGACTGATTATCCCTGGGAAGGGAACGTCCGCGAGCTGCGCAATGTCATTCAAACACTCTGCATTATGGAAAGAGAATCTGTCATACGGCCAGAAACGGTTCTAAAGCATTTAGAAAAAAGCTCCCTCTATCCACAAGCCGTCAGAGATTCACGTCTGCCTGTCAAGGTCCACAATAAAGACATTGAGCAAGTTGAGCGAGAACTGATACTCAGACAACTCTTTCTCCTGCGACAAGACGTTGAGGAGATGAAGGAATTACTACACGGAGCTCTTTCCACCCCTCTTAACAACAATCAGTTATCAGATATTTCCACGATGATAAACTCTATGAAACAAATACGGGATGAGGATATTTCTCAGGCAGAACTTAACCATGATCACAGCAGCATATCTGATATGGAAAAGGAAATGATTCGCAAAACTCTGGAGAAATTTTACGGGCACAAAAGAAAAGCTGCCCAGGCTTTGGGCATCAGCGAGCGAACTCTCTATCGAAAAATCAAGGATTATGATATTGATGCAAGCCAGTATAAGTAAAGATTGAGGCTGAGGTTAAAAATGGTTGATTTTTACTTATGAAGAGTCTAGTGATATTTAAAAAAGATAAACAAGAAATTCCTGATTCTTTTGGGAAACTCAGTTTCATAATTAAAAATAGCAGTCGCTATCTTCTTCTCTCATTCCTGCTTTTCATCAATGGCTGTGGGATATACAGTGTTCGACCTGGAACAATACCCACACACATCAAGAGTATTGCCGTCAGTCCCGTGATAAATGAGACCGCCGAATTTGCCATTGCTGAAGATATGACAGGCCGTCTGCTAAATCAGCTTCTCACTGAAAATCTGCTGCCAGTGACCGATGAAAATGCCGCAAATTCAATTATTTATGTCATCATCAAAAGCCTCGATGACCGCCCTTATACTTTCGACGAACAAGAAATGGTGAAAGAATACAAACTTACTATCAACGCTGATTTTACGTGGTATGACGCCCTCAATCAGACCGAGCTGATGAAATCCCCCGTCTCCCAGTGGAGCGCCTATTATAGCGAAAACTACAACAGTCAGTTCTCACCGGATGATCAGCGAGTCCGTGAAAACGCCCTGGATGAAACGATGACAAAAATCGCTGAAGATATCATTCTCAAACTCACCTCAGATTGGTAAAAAAGGAGAAAATATGTCCGAGCATGTACTTGTAAAGCACGTCACAAAATTTGTCGACCAACCCGTCACCCTAAAAGGCTGGGTCTATAACATTCGAAAAAGCGGGAAAATCTGGTTTCTTATCCTGCGGGATGGCACACAGTTTATTCAATGTGTTGTCCTCAATACGGAAGTCTCCGAAGCGGTTTTCGAGATGAAAAACACCCTGACTCAGGAAAGCTCGATCATCGTGAAAGGCGTCGTTCAAGCCGCGCCGCGGCAGGAGCTGGGCTATGAACTTTTGGCGAAAGATATCGAGATCATTCAAATTGCCGAACCCTATCCCATCTCGCTGAAAGACCATGGCGTAGAATTTTTATTGGACAACCGTCACCTCTGGCTCCGCAGCCGTAAACCCTTTGCAGTTTTAAAAATTCGCTCAGAAATTGAAAAGGCATGCCGAGATTTTTTTGAAGAACGTGATTTTACCCTGGTCGATTCACCGATGTTTACACCCAACGCGGCAGAAGGAACGACCACCCTTTTCGAAACAGATTATTTCGGTCGCAAAGCCTATCTCACCCAGAGCGGACAGCTCTACAGCGAAGCTGCTATCATGGCCTTTAACCGCACCTACTGCTTCGGACCGGTTTTTCGTGCTGAGAAATCAAAAACCCGCCGTCATCTCACCGAATTCTGGATGATTGAGCCGGAAATGGCCTTTTTCGACATCTATGACAATATGAAACTGGCAGAAGAATTCGTCACCTATCTGGTAAAACGTGCTCTAAAAAAATGCCGGGCTGAACTCGCGATCCTCGAGCGAGACATTTCTAAACTGGAGAAAGTCGAAGCGCCCTTTCCAAGAATCACATACGATGAGGCCGCAGAAATTCTCAAGAAAAAAGGCGTAGAATTTACCTGGGGTGATGATTTTGGCGCACCGCAAGAGACCGCTGTCAGTGAAGATTTTGACAAGCCGGTAATGATCTGGCGCTGGCCAGCTGAGACTAAAGCCTTTTATATGAAGCGCGACCCCGAAGATGACCGATATGTGTTGGGCGTGGATGTGATTGCCCCGGAAGGTCACGGTGAAATCATCGGCGGCAGCCAGCGCGAAGACAATCTTGAACTCCTGCTGCAGCGTATCAAACACGAAAATCTGCCGGAAAATGTCTTCCAGTGGTTTCTCGATATTCGCCGCTACGGTTCAGTTCCTCACAGCGGTTTCGGCCTCGGTCTGGAAAGAACCGTTGGCTGGATATGTGGAACCCATCATGTGCGTGAAACCATACCGTGGCCAAGAACGATGGTTCGCCTGGAACCATGATTATTTAGGTATATTTATCAAAGATCTGCATCTTTAAAGAGATATCCTGACTATCAGGATATTATCTTATTCATTGATTATTTTCTGAGAAATGTTAAATTTATCTGATGGAAAGTTACAGATTAAAATTAAAACAGCGCTGGCCCTGAAAATTATAAAGCCAAACAAAGGATAATCTTATGAACCAATACAC
>DSDE01000291.1 GCA_011049095.1 Fidelibacterota bacterium | reverse complement strand
GTTCATGACGATATTATGGACAATGATGATATGCGGCACGGGCTGCCATCTGTTGTGGCAAAGTGGGACGCCAATACGGCTATCATTGCTGGGGATACACTTTTTGCCCTCGCTTTTCGCTTTATGGGTATGATGACTGGAGAACCATTTTCCAAACTCTATTCCGAGTTTACGAGGCAGATTATGGCTATGTGTGAGGGGCAGATCTATGACATGTCATTTGAAAACCGGACTGAGATTTCTACATTTGAATATCTGAAAATGGTAGAGCAAAAGACAGGCGCTTTGTTGTCTGGTTCTGCCACTATTGGCGCTTATGCTGCAGGATTAGCAGAAGATGAGGTTTCAGCCATTCGAAAATACTTCATAAGAATTGGGCGGATATTTCAAATACAGGATGATTTGCTGGAGCTTACAAGTAATCCGGAAAATATGGGAAAAAGTTTGGGCAGTGATGTATCGGCGGCAAAAAAAACCTATCCAATGCTTCTGGCCTGGCAGCGAGCCAATGATGCTGAAAAGATGGCGATTCGCCGGATTATTGACAGTTTTAACGTTGATGAAAGTGCTCTGGAGCGTTTACGGGAACTTTTTGAACAATTAAGAGTGTGGAAGCAGGTGACCAGTGATATACAAAATGAGCGGGATGAAGCTTTGAGAGACATCCGCACTCTTACTGGTGAGCTTAGGGATACACTTATTACATTCACCGAATTTATATTGGACAGAAAAAGATGAAATTAACACGCGAAATCGAAATTTTAAATAGCCAGGGTCTTCATGCCCGTCCGGCAACAGCCCTGGTGAATCTCACTTCAAGGTTTAAATCTCAGCTCTTTTTAGTGCGGGATGAGAAAAAAATCAATGCCAAATCCATATTAGGCGTCCTGGTTTTAGCTGCTGAAAAAGGCGCTAAACTCAGAGTTGAAGCTGAAGGTACAGATGCACAGCAGGCTTTGGATGCTATTGCTGAACTGGCAGTCAATAAATTTGGAATGTCAGAAGAATAGCTTTTGAAGCGCAATAATCAAATTCTTCCCGGTATTGCTGCTTCTCCTGGGATAGCCATTGGGCAAGCTTATCTGCATCGTGATCAGGACAGCTTTGTCATTCCCCGAACACCTATCAGAGCTGAAGAAATTCAGCAGGAAATGGACCGTTTCAGGTCAGCTCAGGATAAAGTGCGGAAGGATTTGCTTTTTATCAGACGAAAAATATCTGAGGTTCTCGGAGAAAATTATGCTGAGATAATCGATACGCATCTTGCTGTGCTTGATGATCATGAGCTGCAGCAGCAAGTGCAGAGTTATATCAGCGATCACCTGATTAATGCCGCTGTGGCATACAAGGTTATCATCAATCAGTATATTCAGCTTCTCAATGATGGAGAATCTGAGTATTTCCGGGACCGGGTTCTTGACATTAAAGAGGTTAAACAGCGGGTTTTGAGAATTTTGCTTAATCGCCAGAGTGGCTATATAGAGCTGGAAACGGCTGGACCAGTGATTCTTGCTGCCCGCTACCTGACACCGGGAGATATTATTACATTGGGAATGGGAAGGGTAAAAGGGTTTGTCGCCGAATATGGCGGACCTACTTCTCATGTAGCTGTCCTGGCAAAAGCCTTTAAAATCCCCACTGTATTAGGTATTCACAACTTGCTCTATACGCTGCAATCTGGTGAAAAACTCATTGTTGATGGTGGTAAAGGTGAAGTGATAGTTAGACCAGATTTTGAAACTGAATCCCATTACCGGATCGAGATCACAAAAATTCATGATTATGAAAATGATCTCATCAGCCGTATAGGAGAGCAAAGCGAAACAACAGATAAGCATTTAGTCGAACTGGCCGCTAATCTGGGATTGGCTTTTGAGGTGGATAATGCCATAGCATTTGGTGCAAAGGCTGTCGGCTTATACCGCAGTGAGTACATCTATCTAATGAAGCATCGCGAACCCAGGGAAGATGAACTATTTTCAGAATATCGCTATGTTGTGGAAAAAATGGCAGGGAAAAATGTCGTTTTAAGGACCTTTGATCTGGGTGGTGACAAGATGACTGCCATTTTAAAGAAAGACCAGCGCAGGGAAGATAATCCCTTTATGGGTTATCGGGCTATTCGAATTTCTTTGGACCGTACCGATATGTTTCTGACGCAGTTAAGGGCTATGCTGAGGGCTTCGGCTTTTGGGCAAATCAGTATTATGTTTCCGATGATAACGCGCATAGAGGAGCTCATAAAAGCAAAAGAGTATGTCGAAATCGCCAAGGGACAGCTTCGGGCAGCAAATATAGATTTTCAGGAAGAGATTCCTCTTGGCGTCCTTGTGGAAGTGCCATCGGCGGCTTTGCTGGCAGATCGTCTCGCAAAAGAAGTCAATTTTTTCAGTATTGGCACCAATGATCTGACTCAATATATATTGGCTGTTGACAGGGGCAATGAAAAGGTTAAGGACCTCTATTGTCATTATGACCCTGTTATGATTCGTGTTCTGAAATGGATTATTGACGCGGGCCGGAGAGGAGGCCTGCCAGTGAGTGTTTGCGGTGAAATGGCAGGTGAGCATCTGGCTATTCCACTGCTTATTGGTATGGGTGTTTCAGGATTGAGCATGGCTCCAATTTATCTCAATGAAGCCA
Source organism: Fidelibacterota bacterium (assembly GCA_011049095.1). Taxonomy (GTDB): domain Bacteria; phylum Fidelibacterota; class Fidelibacteria; order Fidelibacterales; family DSDE01; genus DSDE01. Next base: position 2,509 of record DSDE01000291.1, on the reverse strand, counting down.
GAGATATTATTCGACAGGTTAGTTTTTTAGAATGTGAAGCGCTGGCAGATGAAATTATTAAAATGAGCGCCCGGGAAGAGATTATTCAAAAACTGGAACAATTTCTCCAGGATAAGCTTCGGAATCGCAGTTATCCCACATATTTTTTTTCTGCATATAAATGAATTATTTGCATTGATGGTGAAAGTCTATCCATCTGCTTTCAGGATATTGTCCATATCAAACATTTGCACAATCTGGTTGAGGCGTTCGGCAATTTCTGCCACTTTTTTCAAGGTCTCAGCCGTTTGATTGATATCAGAATCGGTATCTTGGGCATGTCTGCGCACGATATCGCTCTGTTCGGTGATATTATTTGTGGTCCGTGTCTGTTCCTGCATTGATTCTGCTACTGAGCTCATAATGTTTTCTACATTGCTGATGGATTCGGTGATGCTGCTAAGCATTGCTCTGGTATCTTCCACCAGATTGACGCCGACGGCTACTTCTTTCGTGACCAGTTTCATTTTATTGCTGACTGATTTGCTTACGTCCTGAATCTCTTTTATCATAGCGCTGATCTTTTTCGTGGCGTCTGAGGTTTGATTTGACAACTTTTGCACCACTTGTGCTACGACTGCAAATCCGCGTCCAGCATCTCCTGCCCGGGCTGCTTCAATGGCGGCATTTAGAGAAAGGAGGTTCGTCTGATCATCAATATTACGTATCACTTTGACCATCTCTTCAATTTCGGCAGCTTTTTTTTCCATTAGGGCAACAGCGCCGGTGCTTTCATTTACAATACTGCGGATGGTATCTATTTCCCTGGCTGCGGCGTTGGCGCTTTCATCACCTTTTTGGGCGTATTCCGTGCTGACTCTGACATTTTGAAAGCTGGTTTCTACGTTATTTTGAATATGAACAATATTGGCGCTCATTTCTTCGGTGGCAGTAACTGTGTTTTCGGAAGCATTAGAAAGGTCGTGAGCCCGTGTGCGGATGCCTTCCATTGTCTGTTCAATGGATTCAATATTGTGGAGCAAAACATCGCTATTCTGGCGAATCTGGGCTACAACATCATTTTTTCGAAAACGGTCAGCTAATTCTCTGTCTTTAGCCATCAGCTTTTCGCGCCTTGCCAACTCTTTTTTCATCTGTTCGGAACGCCATTTGTAGATTCCTGCAGCGCTAATGCCAATCACGATAAAATAGATGAGATAAGCAAATTTTGTTTTCCAGAAGGGTGGCTTCACCGTCAGTTTGACAGCCAGTCCTTTTTCATTCCAGATACCATCATTGTTGCTTCCTTTTACCCGAAAAAGATATTTGCCGCCATCGAGATTAGTGTAGTTCACACGGTTTTCGTTTCCAGAATAGATCCACTCTTCATTAAAGCCTTCCAATTTATAAGCAAATTGGTTTTTTTCGGGCTTTGTAAATTCCAGCGCTGCAAAGGCAAATGTGATGAAGTTTTCTTTGTAGCTGAGACGAATTTCTTCAACTGCGCTTACAGAGCGGTCAAATTGAGCCGGCCGCCCGAGAATATTGAAGCCAGTTAGCACAATTTGCGGAATATTGGGGTTATCGCGTATTTCTTCAGGCTTAAAAATATTCAGACCGTTGATGCCGCCGAAATAGAGAAGCCCCTGACTGTCTTTGAAATAGGCGCCGCCATTGAATTCATTACTCTGGAGTCCGTCTCCTGCGTCATAGTTTTTGAAGATTTTTGTTTTTGGGTCAAATTTTGCCAGCCCCCGATTGGTGCTCATCCATAGATAGCCATCATCGTCTTCCAATAGGCCATAGATGGTGTTGTTGCATAAACCATCTTCTTCGGTATAGGCAGTAAATTGTTTTGTTTTGGGGTCAAAATAGTTTATGCCGGCATTGGTTCCGAGCCACAGACCGCCGTTTTTTGCCGGTAATATAACCCGTATGCGATTATCATTGATGGTTTTGTCATCTTCGGGATCATGGAGAAAGCGATCAAAATCATCTTTCGATGGATTATAGCGATGGAGGCCAGCGCGGCTTCCAATCCACAAGTTGCCATCCTTGTCAAGCGCCAGTGAAGATATAGTATTATTCACCAGGCTGCGAGGATTGGTCGGGTCTGCAAAGTAGTTGGTGAAGCTCTGGGATTTTTCATCCAGGCGAGCCAGTCCGTCGTGTGTTCCAACCCATAAGATGCCGTTGGTGTCCCGAATAATGCTCCACACATAATTGCCAGGCAAACTAGCGGGATTATCCTGATCTGGCAGGTATTGCTTCATTTCGCCATCATTATACCGGGTTAATCCGCGGTTTGTCCCCATCCAGATAATGCCGGCGCTGTCTTCATAGAGATAGCGTACCCGATCATGGCTAAGTGAATTTAAATTATTTGGATCATGCCGAAAATAGAGAATTTCTCCAGTTTGGAGATTATAGCGATTCAGCGCATCATTGGTTCCTATCCACACAAAATTGTTCCGGTCTTTCAAAACAGACCAGATGGTGTTGCTGCTGAGGCTGTTTATCTGGCCTGGTT
>DSDE01000202.1 GCA_011049095.1 Fidelibacterota bacterium | reverse complement strand
ATCGCTGTCAATCCAGGTGTAGCCAAAGCCGTCAGGACCGCCTGCACCGAGAATATTGGATTTTCCAATACGCGGATCAAAGGCGCCTTTTTCCAGTGTGAGGTCTTCCCAATAATTGCCTGCGTTATTTTTTTGAATGGCAGGATTGCTGAGCAGCGCTTTGGCGGCGAAGGCCGGAATTGAGAATTCCAGATCGCTGCCACCGCTGTTTTTTAGCCAAATGTGATGTGCCGCGTTGGCGCCCATCAGGAGTGTGTCACTGAGAGAAGCTGGATTCACAGAGATTACTGGTGGATAAATGGCTGAGCCTTGGAGCATAACATTTACTTCAGGATCGCTCAGGTCATTACTGAGAATCGTGAGGGATGCGCTGTGTGAACCTGCATTGGCAGCTGTGTAGCTGAGAGTTACGGTTTTTTCTTTTCCGGGAGCAATATTCACGGAGGAGAAATCGATTGAGAATTGCTCATCATCGGTGCTCATTGTGCTGATTTTGAGGGTATCTGTCCCATTATTGGATATTTTTAGAAATTGTGCGGCTGGATAATCGACATAATTTTCTCCAAAAAGCAGGGTGTCTGCCGAGAGGAGAATATTGGGAGCGCCGGTAACTTCCATATTGATGGGTACGGAAATGATGGGGTTTGAAAAATCATTACTGCTGATTTTGAGAATGGCTGAATAGCTGCCGCTAAAAAGATTATTGGCATCAAACTGCAGATTGATATCTTCGGAAGAGCCTGCTGCAACTGTACCCGAAAGCGGCTCCACTACCAGCCAATTGAGCAGTGCTTCAAAAGTTTTATTGATATTAAGGCGACCGTTGCTGAGGACTTTACCATTCATTGCTGGTGTGATATCAACTGAATTTAGCAACGCTTCTTTAATTTCCAGATGAGAGGCAAATGGTGCATAAGCCATTGCCAAAGCCGCGGCGCCGGCTACGTGGGGTGTCGCCATCGAAGTGCCGCTCATATAGCCGTAGCCCCCATTGGAAAGACAACTGTAGATTGAGGAACCGGGTGCGCCGAGATCAACTGTAGCTGAGCCATAGTTGGAGAAATTTGACATTGCGTCTGTATTTGTGGTTGCTGCCACAGAAATCACATTTTCATTACTGTAGTTACTGGGATAGTGGGGTGAATTATCATTGTTATTGCCATAATCATTTCCGGCTGCTGCGACAAATAGCAATCCGGCTGAGTTTGCTGCTTCTATAGCATCATAGAAGGCTTGTGAATAGCCGCCGCCACCGTAGCTGTTGCTGGTGACGTGAGCGCCATTCTCGATGGCATATTCTAGAGATAAAATTGCATCGCTTGTTGTGCCGCTGCCTCCGCTGGAGAGGAATTTAAGGCCCATTATTTTTGCATTCCAGGCGACGCCGGTGATACCAATTCCGTTATTTCCCACACCGGCAATAGTTCCGGCGCAGTGTGAACCGTGATCGTGATCATCCATTGGATTGCCATCGTTGTTAACAAAATCGTACCCATAAATATCATCCACATAGCCGTTTCCATCGTCATCAATGCCATTGCCGGGGATTTCATTTACATTGATCCACATATTAGCGGCCAGGTCGGGATGGTCCCATTTCACGCCTGTATCAATTACGCCGATAATGATTGGTCCACCGGTACTTTTGTCCCAGGCCTCCGGCGCATCAATGTCGGCATCAGCAGTTCCGCCACTTTGTCCAGTGTTATGCAATCCCCATAGTTTGGAGAAATCAGGGTCATTGGGCATGGCGTTGACTTTGAGGATATAATTAGGCTCGATATATTCAAGGCGCGGGTCTTGATGCCAAAGGGATATAGCTTCGGCAGTGGAAAGCTGACTTATGGTCCAGACTTCAGCATCAATCAGCTTCAGACTTTTTTTGCTTTCTGCGCCCATAGAATTTTTAATATCACTGATTTGGGATGCCTTGACACCGGCTTTCCGTTTCACAATTACTTCATTTAGGTGGTATTTTGCCGTTTTGGGAATTTCTCCCTGGAGGTAATAGTCCGGAATCTGATTTCTTGTTTTTGTTTCAGCTTGCTTATCAACCTGAATAGACCAGGTCAGATCACTGCCGCCGCTATTGCTGATAGTCAAGGGCAGGTTTACAATGTCACCAGTATAGAGATCGGCATTAAATTGAAGCGGATTAACAGCAATAAGCGGTGGTTCCACAGCAGTGCCACTTAAAGAAATAGCCCACACTGGTGTGTCGGCATCATTGCTGCTGATACTGAGTGTGCCAGTGTAGTCACCCAAGTAATCTGGCGAGAAAGAAACAGTCAGGTCTAAACTGTGGCCAATGGCCAGGGAGAATGTATTTGTATCGCTTGCGAAGGCATTATTATCTATCTCAATGTTTGTAATATGCAGGGTATCGGTACCGATATTTTTAATTGTAATTAAGGTTTCTTCCGTATCGCCGAGATAAACATTTCCGAAATCTTTTGATGTGGGACTAATAGTGATATCTGCAGCGCCGGTAACGTCAATACCAAGGGGAAGCAGGACTTCGCTGTTGTCGGGATCGTTTGTCAATATCTGTAGCGCTTCTGCATAGTTTCCGCCCATCATTCCTGTGGCATCCAGTGTGATCGATATTTCTGAGCTGCCACCGGAACTGATGCGACCAGAGGCAGGTTCAACACTGCTGATCCATTGGGGTTTTATGCTATAAGAGATGGCCAGCTCATCGGTTATATAGCTTGTGTTAAAGGCTGTTTCCAAACCATCAGCGCCGGAACTGTTTTCGATACCGACAGTGGCGCTGTTAACGGCGCCATTCATATCGAGATATTGGAAAAGAATGGAGCCGCCGGAATTTAAAATCACCTGAAAAGTATAGTTGCCGCTGGCGCCACCGTAGCTGTATGGCGGCACATTGGTGTACTGAACGATAAAACGTTGATTTTCAGAAAGATAGTGAATTGTTCCACCTGAGGATGGGTTTAGGTCATCCCAAAATGGAGCAATGATATCGTTGGGTGTGGCGGTATTGGGAATGGGATCATTGCTGTAATCCGTTGCGCTTGTACTAAAGGTCAGGTAGCCATTGGAGGAGATGCGGATTTCTGATTTGTCATTATCATAAAAAGGAAAGCTAAAGGGGAGAGCCACAAGCTCAAAAGCGTCATCTCCTAAAGAAATTGCTGTACCGGTCTGACTTATGTCGGTCCACAAAAACTGGGGGCCGCCGGGTTCGTTGCTGTCTATCCAGGAATAGCCATATTCATCAGGACCGCCGGCGCCCAGGACGACGGGATTTCCCACCCTTGCATCAATGGCGCCCTTGATCACCTCCGTGTGCGAAAAATGTAAATTTCCGCTGTTTTGAACGGCGCTCTCGGCAATCCGTTTTGCAGCGGCAAAGGCAGGCAAGTTAAAATCAAGTGTGCTTGCCTCGGTTTGAAGGTTGCTGATATTGAAGCTCAAACTCACACTTTCGCCGGTAAATAAATCAGCTCCCAGTGAGTCAGTATCTGTGGCAAAAATAGGCGCAGCTAAGGTTGTGGCCGAGCTGCTGTTTGATACAGGAGACGGATTTCCCCATTCATCAAAAGCTTTTACAGCGAAAAAATATTCCGTGTCGGCTTCCAGGCCAGTGACTTCAAATTGCTCCGGATTTCCAGCAGCCTGAGGCAAGATCTGTTGGGGAATGAGCTGGGCATTTTCCCAGTTGGCTTCGCTGATTTGTGCGTTGCTGAGACGTATCTCATAATAGGAGGCAGCGCCTATATTTCCATCATCACCGGTGGCTGTCCAGCTCAGAGTAAGTGAGTTGCTTCCACTTGCATTTGCAGTCAGGTCTGTTATCAAACCGGGGTTAATTTCATCAGGTTCGGCAACGGCCATCTGGAGATTTAGTCGGCCATTACTGAGTACGATTCCATTCATAGCAGGGGTTTCGTCCACTGTCATCAACAGCCGCTCTTTAACCAATGTATGGCTCAAATTCGGATAGAGGGCCATCATCAAACCCACAGCGCCGGCAACGTGTGGTGTGGCCATAGAGGTGCCGGAATAGCTGGCATATTGGTTTCCCGGAATTGTGCTTAGGATATTGCTGCCAGGCGCGCCTAAATCTACACTGGTCGGGCCATAGTTAGAAAAACCGCTGAGATTGTCATTATGGTCGGTCGAAGCAACAGCTATGACATTGGGTGCATTATAAGAGGCAGGATAGATTGGGGTGTTATCATTATTATTGCCGTAATCATTGCCGGCGGCGGCCACAAAGAGCTGCCCGTTTGTATTTGCAATATCCAGCATATCCCGCATCGTTTGTGAATAGCCTCCTCCTCCCCAACTATTACTGGTGAGATGGGCGCCGTTTTCAATGGCATATTCCAGAGCCGATATAGCATCTGAGGTGTTTCCATAGCCACCGCTGTCGAGAAATTTCAGCCCCATAATTTTGGCTGTCCAGCAGACACCCGTCACGCCAATGCCATTATTTCCTCTGGCTGCAATGGTGCCGCTGCAGTGGGTGCCATGGCTGTGGTCATCCATTGGATCACCGTCATTATTGACGAAATCGTAGCCGTGAATGTCATCAATATAGCCATTGCCGTCATCGTCAATGCCATTTCCCGGAATCTCACCGGTATTCGTCCAGATGTTTGCGCTTAAATCGTTATGATTATAATCCACGCCGGTATCGATGACCCCAATGATAACACTTCCGCCGGTGCCTGTATTCCAGGCTTCTGGTGCATTGATATCGGCATCGGGAGTGCCGCCTGTCTGCCCGGTATTGTGCATTCCCCAGAGCTGACTGAATTGGGGATCATTGGGGGTAATATTTAATGAAATCCGCCAGTCGGGCTCTGCATAGATTATGCGGGGATCATTTGCCAGCGCTGATAGCGCCACGCTGACGCTTGTCGCATCAGAGATGGACCAAAGCTCCACATCAAGCAAACGATACTTGCGCACAAGATCAAAACCGTAGTCTGCGCGTATCTCGTCAACTGAAACCCCAGATAATTCTTTTGATGGTTTAACGATTATTCTACTATTGTGATATTCTGCTTCTATTTGTCCAGACAAGCCACTGAAAAATATGAATAGTGACAATAAAACTCCCAGGTACTTTTTCTCTTTCAGTAACATCCTATGACTCCTTTTTTCTCTTATAGTTAAGTAATGGCTGTATAATTT
>DSDE01000502.1 GCA_011049095.1 Fidelibacterota bacterium | reverse complement strand
GGATAGCGGATTCATACAAGCTGAAAAAATGTGATTTAGAATAGCTTATGACTGCTGATTCAGAATAGTCGTTTTTTGAAAGAGAGCTATTGGCGTCTGGAAACTGAAATGGGCGCTTATTTTACTGATAAATTCCCCAAACGATTGTTTTATGTGAGTACTGCATCTAAAACGACCAGGCATAGATAGCCGGTGAACTGGGTCCGTAGCTGGGGGTTATTTTTAATTTGCCATATTTTTCTGATGAGTCGGGTGAATTTTCACGATGGAGATATTTTTGTGCTCTGTAGTTATAATTGTAGGCAAATTCCAGATAGGCCACATCAATGAGATAGAACTTCAAAGAGCTTGTCAATGACAAATTTTGCTTGATGGTATCGTAGGAAACTTGGCTCGGATTATTATTATAGCGGTAGTTATCATAGTACGCGCTTAAAGTGCTCATCAGCCGGTCTGTAACGTCATAATAGTGATTTGCGCCAAAAATGAGGGCATATTGCTGCTGATATTGGGAAAGATGGTTCACAGCCGGGCCGGCTTGAAATTGTGCATTGAAATTAATGGAGCTGCGAAAGGAGAGAGGCCGGTAGAATGTGTAACTGGGCTTGAGAAGCAGATAGATATCTTCTTCCCAGTCTTCATTTTTTGAAAGAACTGAGTCTGATTTGTCGTGGTAACTGTTTTCAGTGTTTCTTTTTTCATATTGCAAGGTGCTGATAATCTCCAGACGCGATCCCACATATCTGGGATGATGCAGCAGGTTAGTTGATTCGGTAAGATAAAGTGTCGAATATAAGTCCAGCTCATCAAGGGAGAGGCCAAGTGAATCCAGCGTTTCGCCAACTATTTTCCAAAATTCCTTTCTGCTGCGGTAATAAAGGCGGGAGAATTTTTTCTGGCTCTCTAAAGTCTGGGCCAGATGGATAATCTGTTCCGGATCAAGATTGGGTGGCTTGTCACTTTTTTCTTCATAGCGCTGTAACAGAAGATTTGCTTTGTGAATGCCGGTGACATTTCGCAGTCGGCCTTTTCCAAGGATGAGGCTCAGATTGTGATCTTGATAATTGGAATATTGGCGGATGACAATTTTGGATGATTTCATTTAGCAAAACAAGCTTCTATTTCATCAGCACAGCTTTTTGAGTCTGGATTAAGGCGGGACTGCTTAGGCGAATGAGATAAAGGCCGCTGCTGAGATTCCGCCCGGCCTCGTCTTTTCCGCTCCAGTGAATCTCATAGCGGCCGGAGCTTAAGCGGCTTAAATCCTGCTCATAAACCCGCTGTCCAGTAATATTGTAAATGGAAAGTGTGAGCATTTCAGATTTTCCGATTTCGAGGGGAATTGTTAACGTGGCGTTGAATGGATTGGGATAGACAGGATTCAATCGAAATGATTCTGGCAAATGTTCTTCATCGTTACCAATTCCCACCGGCATATCCTTTTCCAGAAGGCCAAGATCGGGTGCATTTCCCAAATATTCATCCGCTTCGTAATGGACAATCGTCAACTCATTGATAGTCCATTCGCTGATTCCTGCGTCAATACAGGGTGATGTATCCTGCACGGTAAAATTGCCATTCTCAGGATTTGTAAATAGGGGATCGCTGTCAAAGATATCGCCAAAGAACTGAACATTTGAACCGTCAATGCCGCCTGCTCCATCCTGAATCAGATTTTGATTGAAATAAGCAGTTCCTGCAGAAATTTTTACTTGAGGTGATTGATTATTCCACATTACGGAGTTTGCAATATAGAAGTTCATTTCTCCTTGCATCGTCACAATCATGCCTGGTCTTGTCAGGCTGCCATAAAAGACGGAATTCACAATGCGTGTATCACCGTCGCCCATAATTCTCAATGCGGCGCCATAGCGACTGGCTTTATTATTCCGAAAAAGGCAGTTTTCCACGCCCAGACTGCCGTTGGATTTATTAATAACTCCTCCGTACTGAGCCGAATCATTCTCGAAAAAACTATTCTGAATTTTGACAGTTCCGCCGCTCATATTCACGACACCGCCGCTTCCATTGCTGCAATTTGCCGCGTAAAGCTTATTGATGAGAATATCATTGGGAAGCTGACCCAGCTCTTCATAGGCATCGCTGATACACTGAATGGCGCCCTGGCTATGATTGATCAGCGTCAGACTGTCAAACGTAATCCTGGAATTTCTGATGTAGAACGGATAGGAGCTGCTGTTTTGAAGAGTCATATTTGTTAAGTTCAGATTGGACTTATTTTCGATTTTGAACCAGTCGCCCAGCCCGTCGCCGTCGAGAATGGTATTTTCAGTAGATTCACCGGTGAGCGATATATTGGAATTCAAGCAAATAGGAAGAATTTCATCAGCCATCGAAAAGGTTCCGCCTGACAAATAGATTTTTCTTGGCTGCGCCTCGGTGGCATAAATGATGGCATTTGCCCGGCTTATCGTTTTCACCGGCACGTCGGGACTGTCACCAGAATTGAGGTCATCGCCATTTGGAGCGACATAGACATCGCCATTCACCAGATAGCGCCAGGCGTGATTTACCTGATAAGTAAAGGATTCCACCGGGTGAGTATATTGCGGCATCGGATAAAGCACGGTGAAGGTGTCCAGGGTCATGATGATTTGCTTATTCCCTGAAGAGAGCCAAAAATCCTGACCATTATTATAGATAGAATTTAGCTCGTTTTCGTGCAGCAAAAATCCATCTGATTGATTGAGACTGAGTTCAAATCCGTTCCGGCAACTGTTGTTCCGAACGGTGGATGCTCTGAACTCTGTCGCGCCATTTTGAATCTGGAAAAGTATGTTTTCGACTTCGCAGTTTTCGACAAGAATATTGTCAAAAAGCACGTTAGAATTATCCGAATAGATTAAATTTGCATAATAAGCGCTGGTATTCTGAATGCGGATATTTCTCAAGATCAGAGACGACTCTTGAATATTAAACGACAAATTTCCTTGAAACGTCAGATTTTCCACGCTGTTTTCGGTATTAAATCGGCCTTCGAGCCCGATGCTGTCCAGAATCGTCGATTCGGAACCCATCAGCGACACCTTATCCCGCAAATAAAGGGTACGCCGTGTTGAACCCACATTCTCAGGTGTAAATATTCCGTCTGAAAGAACAATAGAAACCGGCTTTTCGGCAGTTGAGTAGTTTCGGCGAATGGCCTGGTCAATGGTTTTAAGAGGTGAGGCAGCGCTTAATCCATCATTGTCATCATCTCCGGAGGGATTAACATAGAGCGTTTCATTCACCTGATAAATGACTGCGTTTTGTGCCGAAAATGTGCTTCCTCCATCCAAAGTATAGATTTCATACGGACTTGGGAATAAGACTGTCGCCGTATCGAGCACAATCTGGAGGGCATTCACAGAATAGAGATCATCCCCATACCAGCCTGCTATGTTGTTGTATAGACTGTTTAAACTTTCTGAATCAAAAACGATTTCTCCACAGGTAAAAATTCCACCGCCTCTCTGCAGGGCATAATTATCGTGGATACGGACATTTTTCAGATGGAGCAAGCCATTTTCCATTGTAATCGCTCCGCCCCAAATTTGATTGCCATTCACAAGCTCGATATTTTCCATATAAAAAGCGCCAAAGTATAGATCAAGTGTCAGCAATCCTGACTGATTTTCACCGTCAATCACCACGTTACCAATTCCGACGAGGCGCTTGTTTGCGGTGAGTACGATGGGCAGCGTACCCTGATTTTCTGCGGTATAACGCCCTTCCAAAAGATAAATGGTATTCTCACCATCGGGCAAAATCAGATAATTGGCACGGGCAATGGTTTTCAAGGGTGCCTCAGCGCTCAAACCATGATTCTCATCATTGCCGTCAGGACTGACATAAAGATCGGCATCCACAGACGCAAAAGCTGTCGTATAAATTTGAAATTTGGACAAGGCGTGGGCGCTTTCCAGGCGGGAGTCTTCGGCAGAAAAGCTCACCACAGCGTAGTCATAATACACATTTTCTTCAACTGTTAAATCGGTGAAATGGTGCGACAGATTTGCTGCCTGAAACTCGGCAATGGCGACGGGCGGATTATAAGCCACATTTGGATTCCTTTTTTCATTGAGCCGGCGGTAAACCCGGTAACCGGCGAAATGGGGATCGTTTTCGGCTGAATTATCCCAGTCAATACAGACAGAATCGGCATTCCCATTGGCAATTATGCTTGCTGGAGGCGCGGGTACATTGGGAATGACCGTATTGGCAAAATAGCGTTCGTAAGCATGGGTGAAAGTCTGCATCAGTGAATCTGCACCGCTGAGAATGAGGGCATCCTTTTCGGTTTCAATCATTTCGCCATTTTTGTAGCGGGCGCCTTCGGTATAAGCTGTTTCGCGGCTGATACCATCCACGGCTTCCACCAGGATAATAGTCACAGACGCGCCATGGGGCAAATCGTAAGGACCATAGCCTAAAGTCTGGCAAAAACCGCCGGCTGAACCGGGGAATTCATTACCCCATTGGTCAGCATACGCTCCCCCGACTTCCTCTGCATGCGTTTGCTCGGGGTGACCTTTGCTCATCCACGCGTATTTAGTTTCCATCAATTCCGCATTAAAGGGATCATCTTCATAATTCAAAATCGGCACATCTCTCGCCATATACCAGCTTGTTGTGGGTTGCTGAGGGTCATTATTTGAGAAATCGCCATTCATTCCGGCAAAAAGGGTCATCGCACCGGAAAATGCCGACGATGTGAAATGTCCGTCTCCATCAAGCCACGACGCACCGATGCCATTGCCGGGATTTGCACCGGAGTGTTTGCCGCCCCAACTGTAGAATGCCCGGAATGGCGCTTCGTTATTCCCGCCATACTCACCATCGATACCGATAACATGGTTGAGCACATTCCGTCCCCAGGTGGCATTCTGTGGTAAAATAGAGCGTCCATAAGCCGTCGCCTCCCGGTTAAAAGCATTCATAAACTCATAAAAGACGATAAAACCTTCCAGATCTTGTTGAAGGACATCGCCATTCACGTTATAAATCCCGGTATTGGTGAAAGTGTATTCGGTGACGAAATAGCGGTCGTGGTCGGGATGCACCCATGCTCGCACCACCCGCTGAATCGTGACGCCCATACTGGTATTCACAATGCTGATAAGCTTTTCATCGCATTCCAGGCTGGGATCTATTTCATCATTATCAAAAGATGGCGACGCATTGCTGCCCTTAACCGTGATTTGCGCCGCGGTATGACGGTGAATGAGTTTCCATTCCACCGGCAT
>DSDE01000050.1 GCA_011049095.1 Fidelibacterota bacterium | reverse complement strand
CTTCGGCAGGGCCGGATTAACGATACAACTACTATTAATATCGGTAAAATTCAAGGCGGTTCGGCAATCAATGTGGTGCCTGATGAACTGCTTTTGGAAGGTGAAATACGTTCTGCCGATGCATCTGCTGTAGAAAAACTTATCACGGAGACCAGGATTGCATTTGAAGAAGTCTGCACTGAATATGCTGCCGGATTGGATTTTCAGAGCAGATGGATTTTCAAGCCTTATCAAATTAAAGAGGATAAGGCTGTTTATCAGAAAGTTGCTGAAGCCATTGTATCTGCCGGATTGAATGCAGAACCGGTGAGCTCAGCCGGTGGCAGCGATGCTAATTCTCTAAATGAGAAAGGAATTCCTGCAATTAATTTAGGAATCGGTGCTCAGAATCCTCATAGCAATGACGAATTTATTCTCATTGAAGACCTGGAAGCTAGTCTGCGCATAGCCCTAAACCTGATGGAGAATCTGGAATGAGGCAACAGGCTATGATTATCAGTTTGCTTATTCCGGTTTTCACGCTGGCACAAGGAACGCTTTTCATTATTGGCGGCGGCAATCGTCCTCCCGAAATGATTAAGCAGATTGTAAGTCTGGCCGGCGGTGAAAGCGGATCTATGTTTATCATTCCCAATGCCAGCGGCGCTCCCGAAGAGGTGGGAGAATATCAAAAAAATCAGTTTCTGGAAGCCGGTATTGGTCAATGTGAGGCGCTTCTGCTGGATTCGCTTTCAGTCAATGACGAAATTATTTCTCAGAGAATAGCTTCAGCTTCAGCCATTTTTTTCAGTGGCGGAGACCAAAGAAGGCTCACAAGTCTGATGAATGGCAGCAGGGCCTTGAGAGCTGTTTGGGAATGCTATAAAAATGGCGGACTTATCAGCGGGACAAGCGCCGGAGCCGCGGTGATGAGCGAAAAAATGATTACCGGCACAGAGTTGTTGATAAACGAGAAAAATGAAGCTTTCTCAAGTATTCGGGAAAAGAATATTGATCTAACGGAGGGCTTCGGCTTTGTGAATGAAGCGATAATTGATCAGCATTTTATAGCTCGCAAAAGGCATAACCGTCTGATTTCTGCTGTTTTGGAGCATCCTCAGCTTTTGGGAATCGGCATTGATGAAGCCACGGCAATAATCGTAAATTCTAATAGAGGATTGATGGTCAGCGGTGAAGGCAGCGTGATTATTTATGATGCCCGCAAAGCCAAAAATCTCAGATCCAGTAATAAAGGCTTGCTCAGTGCAACAGAACTCAGGCTGCATGTGCTCACAGACGGAATGCGCTTTCATCTAAAAAAAGGAAAGGTTTTGCCCTGATGAAAAAAGCTCCCGATACCTTTGTGATTATTTTTTCCATTATCGTTCTGGCGGCGCTCCTTACCCGGGTCATCCCAGGCGGCAAATATGAAAAAGTTGCGGTTGATGGCAAAGAGTGGGTTGATCCGGCCAGTTTTCATCATGTAGAATCTCAGCCCCAGGGAGTGGGCGCGATTCTCACGGCGCCTATTCGCGGCGTTGTGGATGCGGCGCTGATTATTGGTTTTGTGCTGATTGTAGGCGGCGCTTTTGGTATTTTCCAAAAGAGCGGTGCGGTGGATGCGGGAATTGCCCATCTGGTGCGGCTGCATGACCATTCAGACTTTCTCAAATGGGCGACGATTCCCCTTTTTATGATTTTGTTTTCTCTGGCCGGGGCGGTTTTTGGCATGAGCGAGGAGCTGATTCCCTTTGTGCTTATTTTTATTCCGCTGGCGATTCGGCTTGGTTATGACAGCATCGCTGGTGTGGCGGTTCCTTTTGTGGGCGCCGGAGCTGGTTTTGCCGGCGCTTTTCTCAATCCGTTTACGGTGGGAATTGCTCAGGGTATGGCTGAGATTCCTCTCTTTTCCGGCATTGGCTATCGGCTGATTGTCTGGACTATCACCACGACGATTGCTATTCTGTATGTGATGCGATATGCGCAAAAAGTGAAAGTAAGTCCGCAGCTTAGTGTATGCTTTGATATGGATGAAGTGAAGAGGGAGGAGCACGCTCAGGATGATCTTCATTCTGAACAGGGTTTAGACATGCAGCATCGGCTGACGCTGATTCTCTTTGCTTTGGGTATGCTGGTGCTGGTCTTTGGAGTGCTGGAATTTGGCTGGTATATTGAAGAGATTGCTGCACTCTTTTTTGCTCTGGGAATTTTTATTGCGCTGGTGGGCAGGCTTTCTATTTCTGAAATGACCGGCTCTTTCGTTGATGGCGCCAAAGATTTGGTGAGCACTGCTCTTTTGATTGGTTTTGCTCGGGGAATTTTACTTATTTCACAGGATGGACAAATTATTGATACAATGCTTTTTGCTCTTTCTCAATGGGTGGGCAAGTTTCATCCGATTCTGGCTTCAGCGTGGATGTTTCTGGTGCAGACTTTTATCAATTTCTTTATTCCATCAGGAAGCGGGCAGGCTGCACTTACGATGCCCATTATGGCGCCGCTGGCAGACCTGGTGGGTGTGTCGCGGCAAACGGCGGTGCTGGCATTTCAGTTTGGTGATGGCTTTTCCAATCTGATTATTCCCACGTCGGCAGTAACTATGGGTGTGCTGACGATTGCAAAGATATCCTGGACACAATGGGCACGGTGGATTTATCCTCTAATGCTAATTTTTATGCTAACCAGTGTGCTGCTATTAATTCCACCCTATTTTATTCAGTGGTAAGGTAAAGATTATGACACAGGTTGAATTTCAGGAGCGACTGCGGGAGCATTACGATAAGCTGCCGGTGAATCAACGTCACATTGCTGATTATATCAGTGAGCATTATGAAAGGGTTCCATTTCTCAGTGTGCAGGAGCTAAGTGAAGCAACTGCGGTAAGTGTGGCTTCTATTGTGCGTTTTGCTCAGCGCATTGGCTTTAAAGGTTACAGTGAACTTAAAGATGAGGTCAGTCATCATTTACGCAATCGGATGAAGCAGAGTGATGCTTTTCCCTTAGCCAGTCACAGTGGCGGAGATGAGTCAATTTTTCTCACCGTAGCTAATCAGGATATTCAAAATATTAATGACACCCTTCGCTTGAATAATCCTGAGCTTATTGCCAAAGCAGTTTCTATTATTAATCAAACAAGTCATATTTATACCGTAGGTCTGGGTGTCAGTTTTCTCCTGGCGCAGATTCTAGCCTACCAGTTGCGGCAGATTGGTGTTTATGCCCACGTTTTGCGCAATGATGACAGTACTTTTCTCGAGCAGAGTATCTATTTTCATGAAGGTGATAGTCTTATCACCTTTAGTTTTCCCCCTTATTCCAAAGATACTTTGTATGTAGCTGAACAGGCTTCTGAAAAGAAGATGAAGGTAATAGCCATCACAGATCGTCATTCAGCTCCAATACTGCCTTTTGCCGATGTGGCTTTGCTGGTGCGGAGCCAAAATATGCTCTTTACAAATTCATTTTCAGCTATATCAGTTCTTATAAATGGTCTGGTCACTGAATGTGCACGTAAAAATATCAGTCAGGCAAAAGTGACCTTGGAGACCATACAAACGATTGCTGCCAAAGAGGGCAAATTATTAAATAACGGAAAATAAATGAATCAGGGAGTGAAGAAAATGAAGCATTTCTCTCGTGCGCTCATTCTATTGCTGGCTTTAGCTCTGGGCCTCAGCACTGCCAATTATGGCAAAATTTCCGGCCAGGTGACAGCTAAAAAGGATGGAGCGCCTATTCCTGGCGCAAATATTATGCTGGAAGGCACAGCTATGGGCGCCGCCAGCGATGAGCAGGGAAATTTTATCATCATTTAATTGCTGCCGGGTGAATACACGCTGCGAGTTATGGTCATTGGTTATGAGAATATAGTCATTACCGGCATACCTGTTAATCCAGACCGCATCACTTACCAGAATATCAGTCTGGGTGAGACCGTTTTGGGAATGGAAGAGGTAACTGTGGTAGCTGAAAGGGAGATTATCGAAAAAGATATTGCCGCCACATCCCGAAATGTGAGCAGTGAAAATCTTGATATTCTGCCGGGGACTAGTGTCGGTGATGCTATCCAGACACAGCCCGGAGCCATCAATAGCGGTGGACTCCATTTTCGCGGCGGACGAAGCGGCGAGGTAACTTACTATCTTGATGGCGTACCCCTGGTGGATCCGCTTTTTAACGATATGAACAGCAGCGAAGTGATTAATCGCGATGCCATTGCCAATCTGCAGGTTATCAGCGGGACTTTCTCAGCCGAATATGGTAACGCTATGAGTGGCATTATCAATATCACAACACAAGATAGCGGAAATCAGTTCAAAGGCAAAGTGGACCTGAAAAGCACGCTGCTTAGTGTGGAGGAAAATTCTGCCAACTACAATCGCAATGTAGTGAGAGCTTCTCTCAGCGGCCCGTTGCTCCCGGGAAAGACATTTTTCTTTGCTTCGGGAAGCTGGGATGATCGTGACAGCTATCTGCCGTGGGGCTATCGCAGCCAATCCAATCTCTTTGTGAAAGTCACCGACAGACATCTGGAAAAAATCAAGCTGAAATTTGCTCTGAATATGAGTCAAGGACAGTACAAAAACTGCTCTCACGCCTATAAGTACATACCTGAAATGTATTGGTATGAGCCGCGAACCAATTCCTTGATGAGCAGTTTTGAGATCACACACAGTCTCAGCGCTGCAGCCTATTATAATCTCATGGTCTATCGCTACAGCAATCACTATGATTCCGGCGATTTTAGCTACAACAGCCTCAGCAGCGCCTACAGCCTGGATGCCAACAAAGAATTTTACACCAAAATTTTGTAAGCTCCTGGGAAGAAGACAAGCAGCAAACCCTGGATGTAAAAGGTGATTTTCTCTGGCAGATGAATCAGTACAATGAGCTGAAGGCCGGGTTTGACCTGCGCTGGCTCACCATTGACCGTTTTTACGTGAATGCGCCCCTAATCCTTTCAATAATCAAACAAAAATCACGCTGGAAACACCTTGTGCCGGCGATGTGGAAATTTCCATTTGTGAGCTCAACGGCCGGCTTATTTTCCAAAAAAAGCTGAGCAATCTTTCGGCCGGTTCATTTTCTTTCTTTTGGAATGCCAAAGATCTCAGCTCCGGCCTCTATCTCCTTTCCGCCAAAACGGCTCAGCATTCTCAGAATATCAAGCTTATCCTTATGAAATAGAGATTTTATAATGAAGCCGGCCGTAACTAAGTGAAATCAGTACTTGAGCAGGAACTGTGACAGATTCATCTCTTTGGTGAGTCCCAATT
>DSDE01000403.1 GCA_011049095.1 Fidelibacterota bacterium | reverse complement strand
GCCGAAGCTGTGCCGCAGATTGAAGAGCTAAAATTACGCCAATAATAAGAGACAGCAAGACGATAATTCCGACGGCATTAGCTCCAATTAGGAATGCCTGGTGTATTAGACTGCCTTTGCGCTGGCCCCGACTGCTGAAAAGCCCTACAAAACTCCAAAATACAATTTCACTCGTGAGGTATAAGGCATCTCGCGAACTGCTGAAAAAATTAATAAGCTGATCAGCTAAGCCAACAAAAATGTTCTCTTTCTTAGGTTTAGTAGCGAACTCAGCCCCACTATGTGTAAAAATCTGATATGTATCCAACAAGTTTTTTGGCAGAGAATCTATTTTAGTGTCAGAATATTTGATGAGATGATTGATGAAAGCGACACCAGCGCTGTCTAATTGTGTAATCTTCGATAGATCAACTGCTTTCAGTCTCTTGCGGCGTATCAGCTTATCAGCTTTTTTTTTGATTTCCGGTACAGTTAAAAAGCTAAGTTCGCCTTCAATTTCTAGATTCAATTGCTGCTTTTTCATCTTACCTTAAAAAATATGTCCATCGGAGAAATAGCTTATGATCACTGGAAATATAGGACCCGGTATCAGTAACCCTGTTTTTCAGGCGCAACTTATAGTCCAGGCTTATATAGCGAAATAGGCGGATATTAAAGTCGTTTTCCCATTCAATCACTTTATTTGCTTCACGATCAAAGGGTATGAGCAGATCGGCATTTGTTGTATAACTCAATCCTAAAGGCAATCGAAAATTTCCCACGACAGATAACTCGGTTCCTTGCTGTTTCATTGTCTCCATTTCCCGATAAATGATGGTATCGGCAACTGTTTCACTACGGTCATAAGAGTTTTTATAGACATCCTGTCTGGTCCCAAAGCCGGTTCGCAGATTCAGTGTGGCTTTTGGTTTATTGAGCAGTCTTAGATTTAGGCCGATTCCTTCTTTCATAACGAGAGGAAATAAGCTTTCGTTTATTTGAATTTTGCTCAATCCCTGCTTGTTAAAAACCGTAGTATCCCCCGCCAGATTAATTTTCATAAAGGGTTTTGGTGCGTCAAAATATTCATTTCCCGGAAAAATATGGCTTTCCAAATCGAAGCGTGTGTAGAAGCCAATGTTTTCTAAAATATAATAAATCAAGGTGTTTTTCAGATCAATTTCATCATAGCTAATCCGAAAATCACTTTTATTTCCATCGGTTGCTTCCAGCTCAATGAGACTCTTATGGGTAAAATAGACACGGTCCTTTCGATATAGTAGGCGGTTGTCAAGCTGGGTATTTAATAAAATGTTTGTGACCGGGTCTTCTTGATTGCTTTCATTATTTTGGGAGAAACTGAAATTACCGTGAATAGCCCTGCTCGCCCGCCAGTTTCCCTTTCCTTTATAAGTTTCACTTTCATCAAGGATTCCTGCGCCAATAAGATTTGTAGGATTGCCTTCATTATCAATGGCGACAATAATTTTAAAATCCTGGGATTTGCCAGATTCAATATAGACGGTTGCAAAATCCTGATAGGCATTAAACGGTTCATTATTTATGGTAATTTTATAATGTCCTGGTTTGAGAACCCAGACTTTCTGCTGCTCACCCTGCTCCAGATCCGGCGGGATCTCTGAACCAAAGCTTTCACCGGATGTGCTGGAAAAAAGTTCATAACGTACCTTAACATAATCGCGGTTTGGGGTCATAACGTTAACAGTCAGACATCCCCAATCTGGCTTCAGGACAGTTTTATAGCGTGGATTGATGCTCACATCTCTGCGAATCATCATCTGATCTTCGGCGCCTGAACCGTATAAGACCGAGTATTTCCCTGCAGACAATTTGACTGGCTCACCCATACGGGCTGCAGCTATCTCATCCAGATTTCCATCTAAAACTTTAAAATAGGGTTCATTAGAGCTTCGGCTCAGATTAGGCATAAGAAGCAGCCCCGAAGCCACTGAATCTGCTTCATCTTCAATTAACTCCAGATAACTATCTTTTTTCTTGCTAAGGGACTCCTGAAGCTCGACTTCTTTTCCATCTTTTAAAACCGATAGGGTTTTTATGATAAAAATATCAGTTTCAGCCAGAATCAGCTCGTTAATAATTTGCACGAAATCTTCGAAACTGGTGTTGACCAGGCTTTTCTCTCTATCGAAACTATGGCGCACCAGGATTCTGTCTTCGTTGCCCTTTTTAAGTAATATTTCCATATTAAGCCTGGCCTGCATCACATCATCCGAGCTTAGAGCTTCGATATTATGGATTCGCGTCTGAATTTCATAATCAGGGCGCTCACTGAGGAAATCTCGCTGCGCAAGCCTAAATACCTGATAGCGATTAATCCGTGTTGTTATAAGCTGCGGCACGATGTCTGTCAGATTAGACGCCCAGACATTCTCCTCACTATAGGTGATACGTGGTCCAAAGTGGCGAATGACAATCTGTTTGCGGTCATACATTGAAGGAATTTTTGTATCACTCACCTGCACATTGCCATTGATAGGCTTTTTTTGAATCAGACTGACATTTTCAGTATAGGGAAGATATTCTAAAATATAGTGGCTGGTCACAATCTTTTGACTGGTGCCACATGCAATGAGAAAAAGAGTCAGAGGGGCCAATATCAAGAATTTTGCGATACGCATATAAGTCCTTATTTAGTTGAGCGTAAAATCAGCGATGGGTCTTCGCTGACTTTTCTGCTGAATTCATAGAGATAGCTGGCGGTTTCTTTCAGGCTTTCAATGGTTCGCAGCAAGTCTGTGCGGCTGCGAAGCACGATCAGATCAACATGGTTAAACATTTCGTTTGCCTGGTTAACAGCATCGTTAATATTTAAAATCATTGAATCTATGTGGGCATTGGCGATCTGTCGGCTGATGACTGCGGCATTATCAACGATTTCATCAAATTCCGGCTTTTCTAAAATCTTTTGAATTCTTTTTGCACTTTCGCTTAACGAGACAGATGTTTCGTTAAGACTGCCAACAAATTTCTTTAATTCACTTGTGCTGCTGTCAAGATTTGTAATAGCGCTTTTTAGAGCGCCTCGGTTTTCACTGAGAATACGATCGGCTGATTTAATTGGTTTTTCGAGGTTTAGCTGAGAGAGTTTCTGACTAAAACTTTCAATTTCTGTGATTGTCTGGCTCAGTTTCTCTTGTGTATCAGCTCCGACCAGTTGATTGAGCTGAGATATAAAAAGCCGTAATTCAGTCTGCATTTCTACATCTGTAATATGACTGAGATTCTTTAAAAAATCTTCTACATAGTTTCTGCTTTTTTCATTTGTCAGCTCAGCAATATTTGCTAAAACTAATTCAATATTTTGAGAAATGCTCTCGGCCTTGCCGGTAATAGTCTCAAAAGTAGAGGAACCCGCCTGGACAAATTCACCAGGTTTCAGATTTTTAGCCTCATTACTGCCCCCCACAAGCTCTATTTGCATCATACCGGTTATACCTACAGGACTCAATGTCGCCCGCGTGTCAGATTTGATGGGAGTTTCTTCCTTGACGCTGAAGATAATAATAACAGAAGTCACATCTTCAGGGTCCATAGCAAATTCATCAACCTGGCCAATGGTCACCCCGTGATATTTTACAGAGGAGCCGATTTGCAGACCTCCAACAGATGTATCAGTAAAGCGTATTTTATACAAATCCCGTTTTTCAATAAGTTTTTGACCTGCTATATATACGATGAATATGGCCAGAGAGAGCATACTGACTGTTAAAAATAAACCTAATCGAAGTTTTTGGCCACGGCTAATCATAGTTTCCTCTTTTAATCTATATTCTCATACATAGCTAAAGATACTGCAATCACGTTGGAAAATCCAAATATCTTTGAAGATTTTAATCTCCTTCTGTCTTTTTTTATTCCACTGCTTCGAATGTTTCAATTTGTGAGTCCCATAACGCCAGGTCTTTTTCTCCATCCCCAAGACAATCTTCTTTTTCCCGACCCCGTGAAAGATTGTTTTACAGGGCGTGAAGACCCGGGTTATAACAGCCGGAGAAATGAGATTTACGAATTGAATAGGTTAATTTTGGACAGATGTGATTTTATATCCCGGATCTGATTTTTATCTATTGTTTAATTCAATATGTATTAATATATTTGCCAGCTCTTTTCAAAGAGGGTTGCAGGAGAGGTGGCCGAGAGGCTGAAGGCAACGGTTTGCTAAACCGTCGTACGGGTTATAGCCTGTACCCCGGGTTCGAATCCCGGCCTCTCCGCTCTGGTTTGCAAAAGCTATTTGGGGCTTGCTCTAAATGTTTGGATTCTTTGAGCAGGCGCGAATTCTGCTATTTATTGGTCTGCTTTTGTCAATTTTATACAGAAAGCTGGCAAACTTAGCCTGTTCATTATATTAATTTCAATGAAAATTCTGCTATATCCATCAGCCGGCTAGCCTTTGCCCGGTAGCCTTCCAGATCATCGTTTTTTGAAGCTTTCGCCCATTGAATTACTCGGGGAAAATCAGCGTTTCCCCTGTAAACTCTGAATCTCTTAGCAAAGCTCTAAAGACAGATATATTGCAGTAAACCAAAAGTTCTCAGATTAATCAAATAAGTATATATTTCTGCAGAAATTGTTTTTTATATCGGGGAGCGCATAAAATGTAGCATACCCGGATAGGGAAATCCGCAAGAAAGCCAGCTCATTTTTGGTGACACGCTCTAAGTTCACGTTCCTTTTCTAATTACACCGACGTTATCTCCATTTTTTGATTTATTTGGTTTATACTCATATAAAGCTTTAGGCTTGTGCCGTGTTAGATGTCGTTAAACGTCGGATGCTGTGTCCATCGATAAATATTGGCGAAATGAATGCATTATTTGCCCTTGTAACTTATTTATCATTATTTATGATCATAGCTATTCGAAAGGCTTATCAAGTACACTCTTATTTTTTATAATAAAAATAAAAAAGAGGCGCGTTGTCGCGCCTCTTAAAAGCAAAATCCTTTAAAGGATAAATTACTTCATCAGGACCATTTTCTTTGTCTGGAAATCATTGCCAACCTGTACTTTGTAGAGGTATGTGCCAGAAGCAACATTCTTGGCATCCCAGCTGATGGTATGTGTACCAGCATTCTGGGTTCCGTTGACCAGAGTTTCAATGAGCTGACCTTTCATATTATACACACTAACAATGACATTGGCATTGTTTTCGATGGTGTATTCAATGGTGGTGGCTGCATTAAAGGGGTTCGGGTAATTCTGGTTCAGCGTGAAACTTGTGGCAACAACAGGTTCTACAGCGCTTGGTGTATAAACATATTTG
>DSDE01000500.1 GCA_011049095.1 Fidelibacterota bacterium | reverse complement strand
TTTTTATTTTTTTCTTGACTTTTCATTAATATACGACCATAATAGTCTTTGTTATGAGAAGCGAGACGAAAAACAAAAAATCGAAAGGAGACACAAAATGAAACTTTTATATGGCGGACCAATTATGTTGATAATGCTAGGAATGATGATAAGCGGCTGTTGCCAAAATAGTAATAAAGAATCGGCAGCACTAGTATCTGCACCGGAGACACCGGGGAAATTCAAAATGGAGCCTTTAGATTATCCATTTGCATCTTTAGAGCCTCATATTGACGCAAGAACCATGCAGATTCACTATGAGAAACATCACGCCGGCTATACAAAGAACCTGAATAATGCCATTAAAGGCACGGCCCTGGAATCAAAATCGATAGAAGAGATTCTTGGTGAAATCTCAAAGCAATCCGCTGCAGTGCGGAACAATGGCGGAGGCTATTATAATCATAATCTTTTCTGGAAAAATTTGAGTCCTAATGGCAGTGAAAAGCCTGGAGCAAATCTGGAGATTAGCAAGGCTATTGATGCTGCTTTTGGAAATTTTTATAAATTCAAGAAGGAATTCACAGCCGCTGCGGCGACCCGTTTCGGCAGTGGTTGGGCCTGGCTGATACTTGATGAAAAAGGCAAACTGGCAATTAGCTCAACGCCCAATCAGGATAATCCGCTGATGGACCTGGCAGAAAAAAAGGGAATCCCTCTGCTGGCGATTGATGTTTGGGAACACGCTTACTATCTTCAGTATCAGAATCGTCGTCCCGATTATATTTCTGCCTTCTTCAATGTGATAAACTGGGAAGAGGTAAATCGCCGCTATTTGACTGCCAAAAATTAGCGCCATATTCCAAAATACTAAAGCCTGCATTGAATAATGAATCAGCGCAGGCTTTCTCACTTCTCTATTAAAAATACGTAGCGCTTGCCAGGTCATATGGTTTATAGTAAAATTCTCAATCAGTTAGCTTTCATCGAGGTTTTTTTCATATATCTCCCGTGGATGTGTCAAGTTTTCATTGAGGGCAGATGCGATGGCTGTCATATTATTGACCAGGCAGATGGCGTGATCGCTTGTGGACCTTGCAGAATGAAACAGTGAAGCGCTGGTCATCATAACCTGAATATCATTGGTAAAAAGGCCCGCGCTTTCACGCAGCAGACGATAAATGGAGCTACTTATTATTTCAAAACCGAGTTCGAGGAAAATGCTGGCCAGCCCATTATTGACCAAGTCGCTGAAAATAAGATTGCTGCCGGGAATAATAAATGCCTGCATCATTGGTGGCAGACTGCGGTATCCAAGAACTGTCAGCGCATTTTCAAAATCATCAAAGTGACTGCTGCTGCTGCCTCCGATAAAGACTTTTTGAATGGGAAAATCAGCAATTTCTGCGACAGACTGGATGGTTATTTCTGCTCCATCCTTAGAAATGGCAGCCATAACCGGCACATTCTCCATAAATAGCTCAAACTCTTCTAAATAGCAGGCATCCTCATCGGGGAAAAAATAATTTCCTTCCAGCTTGCTGCGATCAGCTAGATATTCCACG
This sequence comes from Fidelibacterota bacterium, assembly GCA_011049095.1. GTDB lineage: Bacteria > Fidelibacterota > Fidelibacteria > Fidelibacterales > DSDE01 > DSDE01. Next base: position 3,783 of record DSDE01000500.1, on the reverse strand, counting down.
ACAGCATTATCGGCCTCAAAAAGTACAGCGCTGTAACCAAAATCAACCATTGTTCTGGAAAAATTAAGGCGCTCGGTTAGGGGCAGCTCTGCCAACCCTTCGCCACCTACTTCAATTAGAAGATGTTCAGCTTCTGGCTTTTTCAGATGTTTTAATGTATAAAGCGCCAGGTCAATGCCAGTGGTCCATTGACTGGGTTTACCGCTAAGATTGATTCTTACTGTTTGAGGAACGGTGACCCACTGCTCTCCTGTAGCCCAACTCAGGGCAATTTCATTAGGTGAATTTTGAATGACATAGGCAGATAAAGCACCCAATTCAGCATAACTTGGTTCTGCACTGATAAGAATAGAGCCGGGTTTAATAAATCCATTTTCTGAGATGACTTTGCTCGGAATTCCGCTGCGCCCTAATTCAAAATAGTGTTCAATGCCAAAATCTTTCACAAATTTTTGCAGCAGTCTGGTATCTTTACTTTGGCTGCCAGAATCAATGGGAGAGGCATTATTGATTATGACAATTTTTTCTTTGAATGAAAGAGATTTCATTCCAGCTCTTTTAAAGGCCCGAATCGTCTGATTGATACTATAATTACTGGATGGCATTAGTTCAGGCTGAACTCTGATGAGCTCGCCAACCTGAGATTCTCCATTGCCAGAGGCCATTTGCAAAATTTTTTCGGCTACCGTTTTTCCCATATTTATCTCCTTATATTATTGTAAAAATTGAAAGTGCGCGTCATTTGAAATGCTTATCGGCTGTCCCTCGGTCCGATAAAGGCCGTACAGTGATTCAAAATCGATATCAATTTGCTTTAGCCCCAGAGCTTTTCCCTGCATTTTCATTGTGAAGCGTGCTGGCAGTATATATTCACCACTGCTGTCACTTGTGTATTCAATGGTCATTTGAAAGGCATCAAATTTGACCATAGGCGCTGGAGAAAGGGGTTCGACATTTTGAATAAAAATGCTTTTTACCCAACTTTTCCCATTTTCAGTGATGATAGTCAGCTCGCCAAGCATAGGTGCATTCCGGAGTCGTTCTTCATCAAATAACGGCTCAAACTGGTATTTCGAATGGCTGTCATTTTTCTCGAGAAGCGTTAATGAGCTGTAGTCAAGCATGCGATTTAATTCCTGGCGCTGCCCTCGACCTGATTGCTTTCGTTTGATAAAATCCTTGATATCTGATTCTCGGGGTGTTTGGCCATCTATCAGTATGAGATTCCAATGCTGGTGTTCCGCAGGGTTATATTCTTCTACCAATTTTTCCAGATTGCGGCGCGTTATGCGATAATGGTGAAAAAGTGAGTCGGGCGTTTTTATTGTGTTTTCCAGAGCTTCTCGCACAAAGTTTTCGCTGTCAAGATATTCGGCAGCGAAAAGAGAAGCGGTAATGATAAGAATAAAGATAATTTTATTCATCATAAAACAGTGTCCTTTAAGAAACGATCATCGGTTTGGGGAAAATCGCTCATGAAATGCAGCCCTCGGCTTTCGTGTCGTTTTAGAGCGCTGCGAATAATTAATGTTGCTATTTCTGTCAGATTTCTAAGCTCGAGGATGGGGCCTGTAACGGCGGTCCGCTGGTAATAATCTTCAATTTCCTGGAAAAGGAGTTCAACCCTTCGTTTAGCTCTGAACAAATGTTGTTTTGACCGTACAATTCCCACATAGTCCCACATCACCATTTGGAGCTCTTCCAGATTATGTTTAAGCAGGAGCCATTCCGCCTCGTTAAGGACCCCGCTGTCATCCCACTGTGGAATCTTAATTTTATCCATCTCTGAAAGCTTTTCTTTTGAGGCAAAAGCGGCGCGATGACTGAAAACAACGGCTTCTAAAAGACTATTGCTAGCCAGACGATTTGCGCCATGGACGCCGGAATGGGCGCATTCACCGACTGCAAAAAGATTGTTGATGGAGCTTCGCCCTTCCAGGTCGGTCATCACGCCGCCACAAATATAGTGCGCAGCCGGAACGACAGGAATGGGCTCATTTGTAATATCAATTCGCAGATTATTTAGGCAATAATCATATATTCCAGGAAATCGCCGCCGCACTAGGTCTTTCGGCAAGTGTGTCATATCCAACAAGACGTTATTTTCGCCCATTTTTTTCATTTCGGCATCAATGGCTCGGGCAACAATATCTCTGGGAGCCAGCTCTGCCCTTTCATCATATTCTGGCATAAATCGATGACCATCGCGTCTTTTTAGAATGCCGCCAAATCCCCTCAGAGCCTCGCTAATGAGAAACGGCGGACCTTCCGGGTCAAAGAGAGCTGTGGGATGAAACTGAATAAATTCCATATTTGCTATTTTTGCTTTTGCGCGATGGGCCATTGCGATGCCGTCACCAGTAGAAATTGCAGGATTTGTGGAATGCTTATAAACTCTGGCTGCGCCGCCCGTGGCTAAAAGCGTGACCTTTGCTTGTATGGGAAAAACTTCGCGAGATTTTTCATTTAGGACATAGGCGCCAAAACATGTATTAAAGAGGCGTTTGTCGTTATTCAGGGCGTGTTTTTCAGTAACAAGGTCTATGGCGATGTGGTCTTCAAGCAGACGAATATTCTTCTTTTTGCGTATGGCCACCAGGAGAGCCCGCTCGATTTCAGCACCAGTCATATCGGCGGCGTGGAGGATACGATTTCGGCTATGGCCTCCCTCCCGCCCCAGATCATAGGCGCCCTGTTGGCGTGTAAATTCCACGCCCCAATTAATGAGGTCTATAATGCGTTGTGGCCCTTCTGAAACCAGAAGCTTTACAGCACGGCGATGACAAAGTCCAGCGCCTGCTTTAAGCGTATCTTCAAGGTGCAGGGCAGGATGATCATCAGTGGCGGTGACAGCAGCAATACCTCCCTGAGCATAATTTGTATTACTTTCGGAGTCTCTTTTTTTGGTGATAATTGTGACATTGCCCCATTCAGCGGTTTTCAAGGCAAAACTAAGCCCAGCAATACCACTGCCAATAACAAGATAATCTGTTTTAATGAGCGTCAAACCAGTGATCTCCTATTCCTATATCGACTTTCAGGGGCACGCGAAGGGGTATCGCTTGTTCCATGTCATTATGAATCAACTGCTTCAGAATTTCCAACTCCTCAGGGGGCGCTTCAAAGACCAGCTCATCGTGAACCTGAGAGATAATCAGAGTTTGCATCTTGTTTTCTTTCAGAGACTTATAAATTTTAATCATAGCAATCTTAATCAGGTCTGCGGCAGTGCCTTGAACCGGCATATTAATGGCAATCCGTTCTGCTGCCTCTCGCAGATTACGGTTTTCACTGTTTATATCATTAATCCAGCGCCGCCGGCCAGAAATGGTTTCCACATAGCGATTTTGGCGGCAAAAAGCCAATGTTTCATCAATATAATTGCGAATACCTCTGTAAGTATCAAAGTAGGCGTTGATGATGCCTTGAGCTTCGGCTCTAGAAATATTCAATTCATTGCTGATGCGAAAGGGTCCCGCCCCATACATTATGCCAAAGTTGACGATCTTTGCGGTACGGCGCATTTCGGCTGTCACTTCATGCTGGGGGATAGCAAAAACCAGTGCGGCCGTGCGGCTGTGGACATCAGCATCGTCGAGAAAAGCCTGTAGCAGTCTAGAATCGCCGCTGAGGTGAGCCATAATTCGAAGCTCTACCTGACTATAATCAGCGGCGACAATTTTCCAGCCCTTTATCTGGGGAATAAAAGCCCGACGAATAAGCCTGCCTGTTTCAGTTCGAATTGGAATATTCTGGAAATTTGGGTTATTGCTGCTGAGTCGG
>DSDE01000063.1 GCA_011049095.1 Fidelibacterota bacterium | reverse complement strand
TAGTTGTTTTATAACCTGGATATTTAATTGTGCTTACAAAATTTTTCAAGGCTGATGTATCTAAGGTTTTAGGTGAAGGAAGCAGAAATTTATTCTCAATTATTTTGAGGATGTTTTGTCTTTGTAAAATCAGAGGTACCTCGTAGATCGTGTCGGCATCCCAGGCTTCGATGACCCAATCAGCTTTTACATTGCAAAAGAGTCCAATTTTTTGTTTTACGGCTCGATCAAGCATTGGATTTTCAGTTCGGCAGATGATAAGTTCAGGCTGGAGGCCGATTTCTCTTAATTTCATTACTGAATGCTGTGTCGGTTTGGTTTTTATCTCACCAGTGGATTTGATATAAGGAAGCATTGTCACATGGATATTGAGACAGTTTTCCAGCCCCAAATTCAGCTCAAATTGGCGGATTGCTTCCAGAAAAGGAAGGCTCTCAATATCGCCGATGGTTCCCCCAACTTCTGTTAAAATAAAATCGTAATCTTCCCGCTGTGAAATGGCTGTAAAGCGACGAATAATCTCATCTGTGATGTGTGGAATAATTTGGACTGTGGCGCCTAGGTAATCACCGCGTCGTTCTTTTTTTATTACTTCATAGTATATCTGGCCTGTGGTGCTATTATTGTGTGCGCTCATGTCCTGGTCGAGAAAACGCTCATAGTGGCCAAGGTCCAAATCGGTTTCTGAACCATCATCTGTAACATACACTTCCCCGTGCTGGTATGGGCTCATAGTGCCCGGGTCAATATTCAGATATGGGTCAAATTTCTGCAGGGTGACATTATAGCCTGATTCTTTCAGCAGGTAGCCCAATGAGGCGGCGCTGATTCCTTTGCCCAGGCCGGAAATAACGCCCCCAGTGATAAAAATATATTTGGTATTTGACATCAGATATTCCTCATTCGATGACGCGGGGCACTTTAAAATAGGGGGGAAGGGCTTCCGGTGCATTTTCCAAAACTTCTTTTACCGGCAGGCCAGGCTTGAGTTCATCAGGTCGCGAGACATTTTCTTGGCCTATACTATGAGAAAGTGTTTCACAATCAGTCAGGTCTAGTTCATTGATAACGGACATATAGTCCAATATCTGGCTAAGCTGTTCAGCCGATTGAAGAATTTCATCTTCATTCAGCTCGAGCCGTGCCAGTGCTGCAATATGTTCAAGCTCTTTTCTGTCAATTCTCATGGCACCTCCTGCACATTTTATGCCAGCAAAATATAGAAGCTTTCCTTCCGATTGTCAATCGGAGAGTCAACAAGATTGTAGATAAATCACTTGTTTTCATCGCTGATTCCATATTGCGTTTGGACTAAAGCCGGCGATCCGCAGCTTTAATGTCTGGATACGTTGCCAACTTTCTAAAAGACGCTCAGGTTTAACACGCTTTTTCTGAACAAGTTCCAGAATGACTGAGATCAATTTTTTTGGCAAATCATCATCCCAGATATCCACATTGGAATGGGAGAAAATATCAATGCCTGCGTGAATGCCAGCCTCGATTACTTCAGAATATTCATAATTACCAGATATGGCCTTCATATCCAGATCATCAGAAATTATGACTCCCCTAAACCCCATTTTTTTCCTCAATATCTCAGTCAAGAAAGTTTTGCTAAGGGTTGCGGGATATTTTTTGTCAAATCCTTTGTGAAAAATATGCGCTGTCATAATCAAATCATTGTAGCCTTTTGCGATCAAGGATTGATAAGGTAATAGTTCAGAATCTTGCCAGCTATCTGTGACATCTGCTATGCCATGGTGCGAATCATCTTTGGCGCTGCCGTGCCCTGGGAAGTGTTTCAGGGTGCAGAGAATACCTTTCTCATGGTGTGTTTTTACCCACACCTGAGCGTGTCGTGCAACTGTTTCAGCTTTTTCTGAGATGCAGCGGCCCCTCTTACCCAGGGCGGGGTTTTCAGGATTGATATTCAAGTCAATAACAGGCGCCGAATTGGTGTTAATTCCAAGCTTTTTTAATTGGTCTGCAATTTGTGAGCTGTAGCGACGGGTATATTTCAGATCATCTTTTTTTCCCAAATCTGAGGCGGGATGCGTCTTTAAAAAGCCATATTCTGCCTTGAGGCGATTGACTGCACCGCCTTCTTCATCAATAGCGATGATAGGCAAGATAGGCGAATTTTTGTAAATTTCTGAAGTCAGCGCTTTTACTTGTTCAAAAGATTCTATATTTCCGTTTTTCGTGGAGCCACTATTATCCCGCTCAAATAAAAAAAGGCCTCCCAGCCAATGATTTTGTAAAAGGCTGAGCGTTTTAGGGTTGTCTGCCAAGCGTTTTCCGCTGAAGCCGCTTATAACCATCTGTCCAGCCATCCTTTCAACTGAAACTTGGGCCATTTAATCTCCTCTTGATATTTAATGATTCAATTGTTTGCGATTTATCTGTTATCAATTTTAAAATAAAAGGCGTTCCTGGCAAGCTGATAATACTTTCACTCCCCATTTGTGCCAGGAGTGATAAATTTTCCAAAAGAGAGCCGGAAACTGAGACCTGTCATAGGATGGTGTTCGGTGGGCCATTTTTGAACTGGGTCCACCCAGTTTGTGCCCAAGGCAAAATCGTAGGTATATCCGAGCTCGACGCCTATCCGCTCATTCCACCAGGATCCCAGCAGGATACCAAGGCGAAAAGCATTGCTGCCGCTGATTCCTTTGGGGATGTAGGTGGCTCTCATACCGGTATAGATATATCGGGAATGTTTAAAGATATATCGTTCCCGCAGGAGAGTAAGGTCAAATCCGGCATTATGCTGCCAGGTATAGCCGAGATTGACTTTTCTGAAACGGATTGCATTTTCTGTGCTGTCAAGGTGCGTGAGGTAAGAAAGGCTTGCGCCAGTGCCCCAGATTGGTAAACCTATATGTACAGCCCCGTCAAGGTAAGAATTGATACCATAGGACCAGGTGTAAACCGGTACAATATTTTCTGCTGAAAAAGTATAGCAATATGAGCTTTTACCAGGCTCAAGCTTTCCAGGCATAATTGTAGGATGATTGGCGCAGCCAGAGAAGATTAGCAGCGAGATAAAAATCAAAATATTTATGCGATTCATAAATAGAATTTACTTATTCGGCTGGCGCTTTGCTATGATAATTTGAATTTCTCGGATTGCGTTTCTGAAAGCGGTCTATATTTTCCGGCTCGCCGAGAACCAAAACTTCATCGCCTTCCTGAAACGCATAATCACCTTTAGGAAAGTGGGCTTTTCGGTCACTTGATCCCGATTGGCTTTTGCTTCTAACCAGGATAATCTCAATGTCATAATTACGGCGAATATCCAGATTGCGAATTTTTTGGTCAACAAACTCGTCAGGAATCGGAAGCTCCATCAGTCGATATTGGTCGATAAATTCAATGGTGCGGCCCGATTCCATATTGCTGGCCAGACTATCCATACTACCGCTTAAGTCTCGCTGAAAAAGCTCTTTATTGTAGGTATCTATCAGCTCATGTATGCGAATAAACCCGAGAAATTTCTTTTCTTTATCATTGTTGACGACAGCCAGCTCTCTTTTGTCTGTGCGGGCAAAGAGATGCATTACATAATCGAGGTTATCCTCCGGTTTGACTGTGTCAAAATCATAGCGCATGATGTCACCGGCGATGATAATATCTGCCAGCAGTTCTCTTTGGTCCATAAAATCTTTCACATCCTGCAGGCTGAGGGTTCCCTTTAATTTGCCGTATTTATTAACAATAAAATAATCATTATGTCCTTCAGTCATCAATTTTTGCATCACAACTGGCAGTTTGTCAGTGTAGCGAATGGTTCCAGCGCCACCGCCCATAATATCCCGAACTTTTTTCCCCTTGAGAAGGTTTATATCGCGGCCGGCGTAGAGGTTGATCCCTTTCTTAGCCAAGGCAAGAGTATAGATGGACTCTTTTTTTAATTTCATCGTTAAAATCGTGGCAATGATGCTGGAAACCATCAGTGGCAGGATGATGGTATAATCATTGGTGATTTCAAAAATGATTAGAATTGCTGTCATCGGTGCATGCATGGTACCAGCTACAACTGCAGCCATTCCCACCATACTATAGGCACCGGAGCCGGCAGTTATTCCTGGGAAGAAAATATGCACGACTGCGCCAAATGCTCCACCGAGCATTGTGCCTAAAAAGAGTGCCGGCGCAAAAACACCGCCGGAGCCACCGCTTCCCAGACTGACACTGGTAGCCAATATCTTCGCCAGTACATAAGCTGCCATAATATACCAGGCAATTTTGCCTTCCAATGCCATGTACATCGAATCATATCCCACACCATAGATGGCTGGCACTAGAATGCCCATACCGCCAATAATAAGACCACCAATCAGGGGCTTAAGGAGATCGTGGAAAGGCGATTTGTGGAAATAGTCTTCTGAAGCATATAGGATTTTAATAAACAGAAGACTTACCAGGCCAGCCAGCAGACCTAAAACCGCATAGGGAATCAATTCAAAAGGACTAACCAATTCGTAACCAGGAACAGGAAATGCGGGATGATCTCCGAGATAATGGCGGGAAACTGCAGTGGCTACAACGGAAGAAATAACGATTGGACTAAACTGAGTGACGGCAAAATTGCCCAAGATTACCTCTACCGCGAAAAGTGCGCCACCAACCGGTGCGTTAAAGGCAGCTGCAATGCCGGAAGCGGCTCCGCAAGCCACAAAGGTCTTGAGTCGTTTTGGATTTACCTTAAAAAATTGACCGACTGCTGAGCCGATGGCGCTGCCTATCTGGATCACAGGTCCTTCTCGACCCACAGAGCCACCAGCGCCAATATATATCGAAGAGCTGAAAAGTTTTGCCAAAACGACTCGTGGACGGATTTTTCCGCCTCGAAGGGCAATCGCTTCCATAACTTCAGGTACGCCATGGCCACGCGCCTCCCGAGCAAAAAAGTAAGAAATTAAGCCCACCAACAAGCTGCCGCCGACTGGCACACCAAGCTTGATGTAAAAGGGTAGAGCATTGAGATATTCCAGAGTGAGCTGATCCGAACCCCAAAAGAGCCTTTGAAAAAAATGGATTAAATGCTGTATAGCCACAGCGCTGTAGCCGCCAAGCAATCCGATGATGACTGCCATTGCAACCATAAATGTGTGTTCTGTTCCCCGAAAACGGGCAATTAAATGCTCATAGTAGTTTAAAAGTAGCCGTATTACGGCTTCAGCTAAATTTACAATCCGCCCTGCTTTTTCTCGTGCTGTCATTTCGCTGCTAATATCTGCTTTTTATATGAATAAATCCACTATTAAACATAAGATTTTGACCCTATTTCATTTTGAAAATCCAAATTTAACCTAAAGATTTTCTGAGCTTATGGAG
>DSDE01000277.1 GCA_011049095.1 Fidelibacterota bacterium | reverse complement strand
CTATCTGATCATCGACGAATACGACAATTTCAGCAACCAGTTGGTCTTGGTGCAGGATGAGGGTCTCTACGAAGAGCTCACCAGCAAAGACAGCTTTTTCAAGACCTTTTTTAAAGTCATTAAAGCGGGCACGGAAAGCGGCGCCATAGGCAGGGTTTTCATCACCGGCGTTTTGCCCATCACCATTGACGACCTCACCAGCGGCTATAATATCGCGGAGATTGTCACACTGGAAACAGAATTCAGTTCTATGCTTGGTTTCACGGAAAATGAAACACAAACCTATCTGGAAAGCTTGACAGAGCAGTATCATTTCGACAGCGGTATAATAAAAACAATCAGTCCATTGATAAAGAGTTATTATAACGGGTATCGGTTTCATGCAAAACAGGAAACGATTTATAACTCCACCATAATCAGTTACTTTTTGAAAAAGCTCATTATGGGAAATGGTGAAATTCCCCGTGAATCCATCGACACAAACCTGCGCCCCGATTTAAGCTGGCTGAAACGATTAACCCGCCACGAAGCCGACACCAAAGAATTACTTGATAAATTAATGTTTAACAGCCGTTTGGAATATGATCAGAATAGGCTGGCTGCCAAGTTCAACGCCAGGCAGTTTTTTGACAAAGCCTATTATCCGGTAAGCCTCTTTTATTTGGGAATGCTGACCATTGAAGATGATTTTTGGATGACTTTGCCTAATCAGACCATCAAAGAAATCGTTATTGACTACTACAATGAAATCAACCGCATTTACACAGTTGATGGCTACGCCCGTCATTTTGAGAAATTTTTAAAAGACCTTGATTTATCCAAACTTTTTGCTGCCTACTGGAATCACTATGTGGGTCAGATTCCGGCTCAGGCTGCCGACAAGGTGAATGAAAATTTTTATCGCAGCACCTTTTATGAGCTCTGCAAGCGCTATCTGAGCCGCAATTTTATATTTACAATAGAGATGAACTACCCCAGTGGACGCAGCGACTGGGAGATGACCGGCAAATACAAAACCCCTTATGAGAACATTCGCTATCTGGTGGAATTCAAACACTTTCGCGTCGAAGAGTCTCGCCGCAAAAAACTCGACATCCTGGAAAGCCCTTTTCCGGAAGACTTGGCCCAGCTTAGCAAATATGAATTGGATATACTCCAGACCTTTCCCAAAAACAAAATCACCAAATTTGTGATTTATACCATTGGCTCACAAAACTATCGCTTTTTTCGGGTAGAGGAAAAGAGAAAATCGCCGCAAAAAATTATAGCATGAAACACAAAATTAAAAAGAAAAAACACCGATTGGCTGTTCATTTTACGGATATTGATGGCAAGCCCCTTATTTGAATTAAAAAATATTACTCTTCGAAGCAATGGCCAGACGATTCTTAATAATGTTAATTTAGAAATTAATGAGGGCGAATTTATCCTCATCAGCGGTGTCAGCGGTTCTGGAAAATCATCGCTCCTACGGCTATTTAATCGCCTTGATTCTCCTAGCAGCGGAGAAATTTATTTCAAAGGCAAGCAGCTATCCACTATACAAATTTTAGAGCTTCGCCTTCAAGTTGGAATGCTTTTTCAAAAAGCGGCTATTTTCCCAGGCACAGTAAAAGACAATCTTATGCCATTGGCTTCTGAAAAGGAAAAAAACCAAACTAAAGACAAAATGCTGCATCTTCTCAGGGAGATGAATCTCTCCCAAACTTTGCTAGATGAAGATATGAGTGTTCTCAGTGGTGGCGAGCAACAGCGCATTAGTTTAGCCAGAGTACTTCTAAACCAGCCTGAAGTCCTCCTACTCGATGAACCCAGCTCGGCTCTTGATCCAGAAAATACGAGGCTGATTTTCGAAAACCTAGAGTATCTTAATCAAAATAAGGGGCTTAGCATTGTCCTGGTTTCACATAATGAGGCTGCCCAAAATCTTAAGGGCATACGCAAGCTGATTATGGAAAACGGCAATCTGCGACCGACAAATGAGGTAATGGATGAACACTTTTGATCCCTCAACTATCAGTTTTGGCGATCTTTTTCTCTCTTTGCTGCTTATTGTGCTGGTGCTGGCTATTGTCGGCTTTCTGAAGCTGCCCCTTATCAAGCCTTTGCTTATGGGCACGGTGCGTTCTTTTCTACAGCTTATTCTGTTGGGTTATGCGCTTCAATATCTCTTCGCACTTAATTCTGCCTGGCAAATTGCGCTCCTTTTTTTACTGATGATTTTTTATGCATCCTGGGAGGGTAAGCGGCGGCAGAAAATCGCCATACCCGGCTACTGGCGCCTGCAGGTGCTGACGCTCTCTATTTCGTTGGGGCTGATTATGGCAACAGTTCTCTTAATCATTCTAGATTTGGAGCCTTGGTTTAATCCGGTGCTCGTCATTCCTGTTGGCGGCATGATTATTGGACAAGCCCTCAATGGCAGCTCAGTTATGAGTAATAATCTAGCAAACTACTTCCAAAAGCAGCAGCTTGAAGTGGAAACGCTGCTGAGTTTAGGGGCAAGCCGCTATCAGGCAGCGTTGCCACTGATTCGGGAAGCGGTGCGTACGGCCATGATTCCAAACATCAATGCTCTTAATACCGTAGGGCTTATTTCCATTCCCGGGGTGCTAGTTGGGGCGGTGCTTGGCGGTGTGGACCCGCTGACAGCCATCAAATACCAGATTTTAGTGATGTATTTCTGGACGGCTACCACGACACTGAGCTGTGCAATTTTGGCCTTTCTCATCAGCGGTGTTTTTATCAATCATCACCATCAGCTTCAAAGAAATCTTTTTTATAAATTGAGGTCATCATGAATCCTGACTTTTACAACGAATTTGACACCGAAACTGTTTCTCCGAGGAGTCGCAAAGATTTCCGCACAGTTTTTCAGGTGGACAGGGACCGTATTCTCTATAGTGAAGGTTTTCGTCGTCTGCAGAATAAGACTCAGGTCTTTATCAGCGGCGAATACGACTTTTATCATACACGCCTGACTCACTCGCTGGAAGTGGCGCAGATTGGCCGCTCTATTGTCAACTTTCTCAATCATCACTACTTTCGGGAAGAGGCTATTGACGGTGACCTGGTAGAAGGCATTTGTTTGGCTCATGATCTTGGCAATCCTGCTTTTGGCCATGCCGGAGAAAGCGCCCTCAACCGGCTTATGAAATCTTATGGTGGCTTTGAAGGCAATGCCCAATCTTTGAAAATCGTTACCGAAGGACTGCACCAGACCGGCAATATTGAGCCGGGTATGAAACCCAGCCGCGCTTTTCTTGATGGTATTCTCAAATATAAAATCCTATGGAATGAAAGCAATAAGAGCGGGAAATTTCTCTACGATGAACAAAGCCGCTACCTGGAATTTGTCTATCCCGATGGCATCGTTTATCAGACACCTTCTTTAGAATGTCAGATTATGGATTGGGCAGATGATGTGGCCTACGCGTTGCACGATCTGGCCGACGGACATACTGCCGGCTATATCAGCCAGAAAAATCTCTATGATTGGGCAGTGGAAAATAATATTGATGGGATGGACGAGGAGCACGTCAATAATCTGATTGTCAAGCTGGACCACAGAGAAAAATTTCAGCGCTTTATTGCCACACGGGTAGGGCAGTTTATTGAGAATGTAGAACTTGCTGAAAGTGAGCACCCTTTGGCAGCAGAGACAAACCGCTACCGCTACCGAATGGAGGTTCACCCGGAAATTATTGCTGAGAATAAACTCTATAAGCAAATCGCTTTCCAGATTATTTTTCAGTCTCCACAAATTCAGCAGCTTGAATTTAAAGGACAATATCTTTATCGCCGTCTTTTCGAATCATTTATCCAGTTTGGAGAAAATCTTCCCATCATTAACACTGCGATCCTACCTAAGATTATGCGCCGAAAAATTAGCCAGATGACTCAGGAAAACCGGCTAAGCAATGAAAGCAGCGGTCGGCTGATCTGTGATTTTTTGGCTGAGCAGACCGACAATTCTCTGGTGCGTCTTTATAAAAGACTCTTTGACCCCGACTTTGGTTCACTGGTGGATATTGTATGATCGAAAAGACGATTCAAGCAGAAAAATTCCGTGTGCTGCAGCTTGGATTAATTCCTTATCGTGATGCCTGGGAGCTGCAAAAAAAGCTTCACATAGAAAGGGTCAACGGTGAGATTCCCGACACATTGCTCCTGCTGCAGCATCCGCCGGTTTATACCATCGGCAGACACGGCAATATGAGAAACATCACCGCCGGAGAAGATTTTTTAGCGCAGAATGGTATCGAAGTCGTACAGGTTGATCGAGGCGGTGATGTGACTTATCATGGGCCGGGACAGATAGTAGGCTACCCGATTTTTCATTTGCAGGCGCGAAGTATGGGTGTCAAAGCTTTTGTAGAATACTTGCAATCTATCCTGCAAAAAGCGCTGCGGGAATTTGGCATCGAAAGCGCTTCTGATCCCCACTATCCAGGACTCTGGGTGCAAAACAATAAAATTGCCGCCATCGGAATACGGGTTCACTACAATGTTTCGATGCATGGTTTTGCCCTTAATGTCAATCCCGATTTAAACCATTATTTAGGAATCGTTGCCTGCGGTATTCAGCAGCGGGGTGTAACCTCAATGGCGCGCCTTTTGATGAGGGAAATCTCCATTTGCGATGTAAAAACCGCTATCATTCGCAATTTTTAGGCAAGATTGTCTTAGAGAATACCAAGATTCCGATCAAGGCTGCGGTATTGAATGGCCTCACTCAGATGATGGAGCTGAATCGATTCACTTTCTTCCAAATCGGCAATGGTGCGGCTTACCTTGAGAATACGGTCATAAGCCCGGGCAGAGAGTCCCAGCTTATTGATGCTTATCTGCATCAACTGGCTGCCCTCCTGGCTGATCTGGGCATATTTTTTCAGCTCTCTGCTGGTCATTTGGGCATTTGAAAAAACGTGGGGCAGTTCTTTAAAACGGCGGTTTTGGATTTTCCTGGCGGCCTGCACCCTTTTCCGAATTTCTGCCGAGGGTTCGCCATCTCGTTTGCTGCTCAGCTCCTGATAGGTGACAGCGGGAACTTCAATATGAATATCAATGCGGTCCATTAATGGGCCGCTGATTCGATTCAGGTAATTGTGAATCTGACCGATACCACAGGTACATTCATGATTAGGGTCGGTAGCATAGCCGCAAGGACAGGGATTCATAGCCGCCACTAACATAAATTTCGCTGGATAGGTAAGGCTGGTAAGGGCGCGGCTGATGGTCACTTCGCCATCTTCTAAAGGCTGCCGCATTACCTCCAAAACCGGCTTTTTAAATTCGGGAAATTCATCGAGAAAAAGAACGCCATGATGTGCCAGACTAACTTCGCCGGG
>DSDE01000003.1 GCA_011049095.1 Fidelibacterota bacterium | reverse complement strand
CAGTGCGGCGCAGCTCAGTGACCGGGGCTGTCACAAATTCGGGGAAGATTCTGCCTGAAGGCGGGAGACGTGGAAAGCGAGAAATGAGATAGACTATACAGTTGTACAAGCTAAAATAATTATCGTAGGCTTCATTTTTGTGCTCCTTATCGCGCCACGTCTCTTTTCCGCCTTCAAACACAATCTTCTTTTTCCCGAATTCGTGAAGGCCCGGATTAAATCAACTTGGAAAATGAGATTTGTGAATAGGAAAATTTTATTTTGGACAGACCTGTTCAAAAATCTTGAGAAAAGCAGAAAGATATATTTTTTCAATAGTGAAAACAGGGGGAAGCACTTTGCTTTTGAAGATAATCAGAAAGAGTCGCTGAAAAAAGGGCGAACTTTTACTTCAGCAAAAGGGCTTTCATCGTAATGATCTGACTTCCTGCGCTGAGCTGGATAAGATAGAGACCGCTTGAGAGCTCTGCCGCATTCCAAATATAATTGTATGAGCCGGCAGGCTGGGCTTTCCAGGAAGCGCTGTGAACCTGCTGGCCCTGAATATTGAAGATCATCAGAGATACATTGGCCATTTCCGGCAGATTAAAACTTATGTTTGTGCTGGGATTGAATGGGTTAGGATATACTGGTTTCAGGTGAAAAGCATTAGGAGCATCGCGATGCGATACTGAGTTTAGATTGTCTCGCTCTTCTAAATGGAAATTATTGGCACAGGCGAAAGGAATGGCATTGCCAGCGCTGTCTCCGGCGGCAATATTGGCGGTGATGAGGGGAATAGGCAGCATTTCGGTATCCCAGGTGCTGTCAAGAAGGGCAATTTTAAAAAAGCCATGGACAAGTGTATCGTTTTCAAAGGGAACTAAAACAATACGGATTGTATCACCAAAGCTATTCCACTCAATTTGCTGATTTTCCCAGGCTTGGATAGATGTGACTTCAAGAGCATAGCCGGCCGGTTTAATCAGATCAAATTGCAAACCTGCCAACTGCTGCTGAGGAAAAATTTCCACCATCAGCATCGTCTCATAGTTGCGTCGATTTTTCACGGTCCAGATATTTTCATAGCTCATATAGGATATGGAGTCAGAAAAAAGCGTGGCGTTATAAGGCTGAATTGCCACGGGCTGGCTCTCCGGGTCGGAAAAGATGACATTCTCAAAACGTATCGTATCAATAATGAAGGGATGATTGGGTGAATAGCCACCGATTAGGGTCAGGAGATGAAAATCAGTATCGAAGTAATCGTGGCCTTCATAGAGAAGCTTTAGGGTGTCGCCGGTAAAAGGGGCCCACAAGACACGGGTGCGAAGTGAATCCAGCATCTGAAAGCTGAGATCATCAGCGCTAAGATTGTAATCATCGGCGATTTCTACAGCAAAAATATCACTAATAGGATGGCTGAAGACCAGGTCGAACTGGAAGCCTGTAATAGCTATTGAATCGGGAATGAGAGCATATACGGGAAACTGAACGGTTTCTTGCGCTGCATTGATGGGACCGTTGTCTCCAAGCCATAAATAACTGGCATTCAGGGAGATAAAACTGGTGAGAATAAGAGAAAAAATACGACTTTTCATAAAAACCTCTCATTATCCTTATGGGTTAACATTAATTATTCTCAGCCATTTGCGCCGTGACAATGTTTAAATTTCTTGCCGCTGCCGCAGGGACATGGGTCATTGCGGCCGACTTTTTCGCCATCACGTTTATAAGGCTGAGCTTTTCCGCGCTGAGCCGCCCGAGCTTGTGATTCCTGAGCCTGAGAGACCATAGCTCCCGGGACTTGCACCGGCGCCTGTCTCTGGCTGTTGATTCTTGCCTGACGAAGCTGGAGTTGTGGTGCGGTGCGCTCACGGCGAATTTCTGTCTGGAAGAGTATTCTTAAAGTATCGCGATTAATGCGGTCTAAAAGCTTTCCGAAGAGTGAATACGCCTCTTTCTTATACATAATGAGCGGGTCTTTTTGGCCATAGGCTTGCAGGCCGATTCCTTCTTTGACGCTGTCAAGCTCGTAGAGATGTTCTTTCCAGTGTTCGTCAATGGTGCGGAGGGTTGCCCATCGCTCCAGATCACTCATAATTTCTGAGGGAATAATCTCACGCTTACGCTGGTAATTTTCTTTGGCTTTTCTTAGGAGATAATCTTTCAGGTTTTCCAGATTGACCGCATCCAGGCGCTCTGGCCGGATATCAACCAACAGTACGGATATGGCTTCCTGCCGCAGTCCATCCCAGTCCCAGTCGTCTGGTGTGTTGTCATCGGTAAATTTATCAATGATGGTCTCAATGTATTCCTCCATCATTGTATGGATCTCTTCCTGGAGCTTTCCGCCCATAAGTGCGTAGCTGCGGCGGTCGTATATGACTTCCCGTTGTTTATTCATCACATCATCATATTCCAGCAGATGTTTCCGAATACTGAAATTTCTTTCTTCTACTTTTTTCTGGGCGCGTTCAATTGATTTTGAAACCATCGGATGGGTGATGACTTCACCTTCCTCAATGCCGACCCGGTCCATAATTTTGCTGATACGCTCACTATTGAAAAGTCGCATCAGATCATCTTCCAGAGAGAGGAAAAAGACGCTAGACCCTGGATCACCCTGACGTCCGGAACGACCGCGAAGCTGCAGATCAATACGTCGTGACTCATGGCGCTCGGTGCCGATAATTCTCAAACCACCAAGCCCACGAACTTCATCGCTGATTTTGATATCAGTTCCACGGCCAGCCATATTGGTGGCGATGGTGATAGCGCCTCGCTGACCGGCTCGAATTACAATTTCTGCTTCCCGCTGATGCTGTTTTGCATTCAAAACATTATGGGGAATGCGTGTTCTGCGGAGAATGCGGCTCAGCGTTTCTGAAACATCTACACTAACCGTGCCCACAAGAGCTGGCTGACCCTTTTTGTAGCATCGTTCGATTTCGTCAATGATGGCTTTGTATTTTTCCCGCTTGGTTTTATATATCTGGTCATCAGCATCTTCTCTGGCTACAGGTTTGTGAGTGGGAATGCTTACAACTTCTAACTTATAAATTTCAGCAAATTCGTCAGCTTCGGTCAGAGCGGTGCCGGTCATACCAGCTAATTTATCATACATTCTGAAATAATTCTGTATAGTGATGGTGGCGAGGGTCTGGTTTTCACCTTCGATGCGTACATTCTCCTTGGCCTCGATAGCCTGATGGAGGCCATCGCTGTAGCGTCTGCCAGGGAGAACGCGTCCGGTGAACTCATCGACAATCTGTACTTTGCCATCCTGCACCACGTATTCGATATCTTTCTCAAAAAGTGAGTATGCTCTGAGGAGCTGATTGATATTGTGGATAGTTTCACTGCGCTGAGCATGGAGGCGCTGGATGCGGTCTTTTTCTTCTGATTTTTGGAGGTCTGTCAGCTCATCCTGTTCATCAATTTTGGCAAATTCTTCCCCAATATCGGGAATAATGAATTGCTCTGGATTATCTGGCGCCAGAAGTTGTCGGCCCTTTTCCGTTATGTCAATGACATGGTTTTTTTCATCAATGGTGTAATAGAGAGGGTCATCAACTTCATGAAGGCGTTTTTCCTGCATGTATTGGCTTTCAGTGCTGACCATCCACTGATGCATTCCCGGCTCCTGGAGAAATTTTATTAATCTGCGGTTTTTGGGCAAGCCTCTGTGTACCTGCAGCAGTTTAGTGCCGTATTCAAAATGGTCATATTTCTCTTCAGATTGGACAGTTTTCTCGATGTCATCCATCATTTGGGCAATGAGGCGAATTTGCGCGCGAACCAACTTTTCTACCTGAGGGCGGAGCTGTTTATAGAGTTCGTGGGTGTTTGATTCCACTGGTCCGCTGATGATGAGAGGTGTGCGGGCCTCATCAATAAGCACGCTGTCAACCTCATCAACAATAGCATAATAGTGGCCGCGCTGTACCACATCATCGGCGCGAATAGACATATTATCCCGGAGATAATCAAAACCAAATTCATTGTTGGTGCCGTAAGTGATGTGGCAGGCATAATTCTGCTGGCGGGTTTTGCTATCCATTGAATTGAGAATTTTTCCCACGGTGAGTCCCAAAAAGCGGTAAACCTCACCCATCCACTGGCTGTCACGCTCGGCCAGATAATCATTGACCGTCACGAGATGAACCCCTCTTTCAGTTAGCGCATTGAGAAAGATGGGCATTGTGGCTACCAGTGTTTTTCCTTCACCGGTTTTCATTTCAGCGATGCCGCCGCGATGGAGAACTATAGCGCCTAGAAGCTGTACGTCAAAGGGGACCATATCCCATATCTGTTTTTGGCCAACGACATCAATCTCTTTGCCCAACAGGCGTTTACAGGCTTGTTTGACAAGAGCAAAAGCCTCGGTCATTCGGTCCTCAAGGGCAGTTTGTTCAGCTTTGTAGATATAATCATCCAAAGCTTTTTCAGTCATACCCTGATTTTCGGCTTCTGTTTTGGCATCTTCCCGAATCTGACGAATCTCCTGGATTAGCTCCTGCGTGCGGCGTCGCAGGTCTTCATCGGAATTTTCCTCCATCGAATCATACTTTTTGTTGATTTCTGGTACTAGGTGCAAGATTTTTTTTAGATACCG
Source organism: Fidelibacterota bacterium (assembly GCA_011049095.1). Lineage (GTDB taxonomy): Bacteria > Fidelibacterota > Fidelibacteria > Fidelibacterales > DSDE01 > DSDE01. The sequence continues at coordinate 761 of DSDE01000003.1, read as the reverse complement.
CTCGGAACTTGTTCCGACAAATCTTTCTAATATTTTTGCAAACATTTATTTCACCTTATTAAAAAAATCAGAAAAGGCTGAATTTGAGAAAATTAGTCTCTTTCTTTTATTTCGGTTTCACTTTCTTTGGGTTTGGAAGGCGGAAAGATTCGGCCTTCTGCAATGAGGTCATGATAGATACGGTCCAGCAGGCCATTGATAAAAATGTGGCTGTCAGCAGTGCTGTAAACCTTGGCCATTTCCAGGGCTTCAGTAATGGCTACCCTCGGGGGAATATCATCAAAATAGACTAATTCACAAATGGCCATCCGCATAATAATTTTATCTAACAGACAAATTCGGGCAAATTCCCAGTTTCTGCTGCGTATGCGTATGCGTTCATCGATGGCTTCTTCATAATTTAGAGTCTTTGCAATCAGCTCTTTGAAAAAATCATCGTCATAATCATCATATTCCGTCAGCATTTTCATATCTTTAAAGATCTGTTGCAGAGGATTCTGGGTCATATGATATGCATATAAACCCTGTATGGCCATCTCTCGGGAATGGCGGCGGTGGGGTTTTTTGAGTAACTTATCTTGTTCGGTATCATTCATATTTTTTTGGCCGCTCCTGTTTCTCGTACATAGCGTTAAATTAGAGCTTAATTCCTATTTTCGCAAATGTTACCTTTCGAATTATTTACGATAAATAAAAAAGGGGGAGTAAAATTTTTTGACCAATCATCCCATTTCTACCGAAACCTTAGCAATGCGATGCTT
>DSDE01000310.1 GCA_011049095.1 Fidelibacterota bacterium | reverse complement strand
GACCGGGGCTGTCACAAATTCGGGGAAGATTTTGCCTGAAGGTCCCGACCAATCGGGATGGAAAGCGAGATTGAGATAGACGGCTCGGTCGTACAAGCCATTATCAAACTCATCAGCTTCCGTTTTGTGCTCCTCATCGCGCCATGTCTCTTTTCCGCCTAAAAACACAATCTTCTTTTTCCCGAATTCGTGAAGGCCCGGATTAAGGCAGTCAGCATAATCGAATTTATCGATGGAAAAATTTATTTAGGACAGCAGTGGTCGAAAAATATAAATATTAAGCTCATTTCAGCTCCGTATTGTTGATTTTCCTGATTTCACTTGTCGAATCTGACCACTTCTATTGGTCAATAGTAACGCGAGACTTGTTTTGAGAACTTTCATAGTCACCGGTTTTTCCAAGACAATATCGGCAATGGCATACTCGCTTTCTTTGGTGTCTGTCCGCACCGGATAACCAGTAATAATAAGAATTTTCAGCTCCGGCTGATGTTTTTTCAAAATCTTAGCAAGCTGCAGCCCCGTTTTGCCAGGCATCATCAAATCGCTGATCAAAATATGAAAAGCTTTTTCTGCTTTATTATATATTTCTATAGCTTCATCGCTGTTTGATGCGCTTATAACATCATATTCAAGAGACTGAAGCTGCAGACTTAGTGTCTGAAGCACAGTTTTATCATCTTCAACAAGGAGGATTCGTCCTCCCTTCTCCGTGGATGGCATTTCTTCTTCTTGCACGGTCAGCTTATCTTCGGATTTTGCTTTCAGGGGAAGATAGATACAAACTGTTGTACCGCTGCCGGCTTTGCTGTCAATGTGAACCTGTCCCTTTTGGCGCTTTATGATGCCATAAACCTGTGCTAAACCCAGACCTGAGCCTTTCCCAAGCTCTTTTGTCGTAAAAAAGGGTTCAAATACGTGGGGAAGGGCTTCTGCTGCGATGCCACTGCCAGTATCTATCACCTTTAAAATTGCATAGTTACCCGGCTGCAGTTTGTATAGTTCATTTTTTTCAGTGAATGTTTTGCAGGAGATATCGAGTGTGATAATGCCACCTTCGGGCATAGCATCTCGAGCATTGAGAACCAGATTTGTAATCACTTGCTCCATTTGAGCGGGGTCGATGAGGACCGGTGCCTCCTCGCACTTAGAAAGGGTCTTAATTTTAATATTTTCAGAAATCGTGCGGCTCAGGAATGCTGCTGATTTGTATATGAGGGGCACAAGATCAATAATTTTAGTGCGGACAATAGATTTGCGGCTAAAATCCAATATTTGCTGCACAAGCTGAGCGGCTTTGCTTGCAGATTGAATGATGACATCGCTGCCTAAAACAACCTGCTGCTCATCGGATGGCAGGTAGCGAATCATTTCAGCATGCCCTAATATAGCAGCCAGAATATTATTAAAGTCATGGGCGATACCAGCGGAAAGCTGCCCTACTGCTGCCAGACGCTCCTGTTGTACAAGCTGTTTCTGGGCCGCCTGTAGCTCTACGATGGCCTTCTCCAAACTCTGATTGCTTTCAAACAGGCGAGTCTCAGCCTGCCGCTGCTCGGTGATATCTGTGATGATGCAATGAATCTGTTTCTGCCCGTCACTGCCGGCGCTGACCCTGGCATCAAACGCAATTTCCCGCAGCTCGCCTTCCTCATTTGAAACTTCTAAAGCGCTGTGAATCCGATTACTTGACTTGATTTTTTCTAAAAGCAGATGAAAATGTTCAGCCGACTCTGGCGTTAAAAAGTCGGCAAAGCTGCGCCCGATGACATTTTTTCGGCTGTGGCCCAAAGTATCGTTCCAGGCTTTATTTATGGTCAGGATGCGGCCAGCGGTATCCAGCGCCTGATAGCCTAATGGCGCTTCTTCAAAAAGGAGTTTAAATCGCCCCTCACTTTCTGAAAGCGTGCGTATCAATTGGGCATTCTCTTCCTGGTCTTTGAGAATTTTCCCAATGAGCAGGGTGGCTAATGGGTAGATAATGATCACTGTGAGCCCCACAATCTGCAATGTAGAAATTCGCATTCCCGAGGGAAGCGCCGCCATCAGCGGAATCATCACGATATGCACAAAAATACCCAGCTCAAGCAGCATTCGACTTGTGACCGGTCGGGGGCGATGTTTACGGGATTGGTGATAGCCAATACCGATGAGAGTTGCAGATAAGATGACGGAGACACCCATGATCATTCCCCCGCCACCAATGCTGATACGATATGCAGCCGCCATCATTCCGGCGATTGCCCCCGAAAGGGGTCCAAAAAAGAGAGCGCACAGACTCAGAACAACGGAGCGGCCGTCAAAGATCAGACCTTCGCGAATGACAAAAGGATTAAGCATACCCAAAAGCGCGACACCACCAAAAAGAATGCCCTGAAGCACCGCGCCCGCGTGGGTCCGACGGGGAAAACGCTGATCGATAAATCCAGCCAGAACACTGACCGCCACCAAAAGTGATAAATTATATATGAGGTCTATGACAATCATCTGGTTCTAAATCTCCGTTTGTTAATGTTTTGTTTTTTTTCACAATACAAATTAGATGTTTTATGTATAATGAGCAACTACTATTTGCGAGTGGAACAGAGCAAGTCCGGTGATACCTTCTGCAAAATAAATCCCCGCCGGTGAGACGGGGATTTATGCGAACATTTAAACTCGAAGGCTTATTTCATCAGAATCATCTTTTTATTTTGCTGAAAGAGGAGGTCTGCACCATCCTGGGCGATAAGACGGTAGAGATAAACGCCGCTGGGGAGCTTGGAACCGTCAAAAGTGACCCGATGCTTACCGGCATTGAATTGGTCGTGGAGCAAGTGGGCAACTTTCTGACCCTGTAGGTTGAAGATATCGAGCGTGACCGTGGCTGCCTGCGGCAAAGCAAAACTAAGCGTCGTCAAAGGATTGAAAGGGTTGGGATAGTTTTGGGAAAGCTCGAAATGGGCCGGAATAGCCGCTTTAGGTGATTCTACCGAGACCGGAACCAATTCCAAAAGGCAGAGGTCATCTATGATAATATTTCCAAACTGAGCCGCCCCTTCTCCGCCATAAGTGAGCTGAATGCTATCGATGCGCAGGGTGCCATTCAGAGTGCCATCGCCAATCCAGGTTCCGGTTTCACCATCAGCGAGAATCCATTGCACTGGTTTCCAGCCAAACCAATCGATGGTAAACCAGGGACTCACCTCATGGCCGCCTGTGCCGCTGGTGACATTATCGTCCACGGCAAAGCGGATTTTTGTGCCACTGCCATCTCCCCAGACCATCATGTGAAGAATACGATTGGGAAGAAAAGTGACATTCCTCGGCGCTCCCCCGCCTAAGTATTCCCGCAGCAGCCATTCGGAGGCATCGGTGAGGTCCCAGCCATAACGTATTTGCATGGCTTGATTGCTGTTTGTATTGTGATTTACCGGCCAGCTTACTGCACTGCGCCATGTGCTGTCAGTGATGATGCCGATAGTGCTGCCGCTCATCTGGGGCTCCCACCAATTTGATGTGACACCGGCTTCAAAATTGTCAATATTTCTGATACTCCATTCAAAATCACCAGTAGTAAAAGTATAGCTTTTATTGAGGGTGGAGACATTTCCAAAGATGTCTGCGAGGCCGGCCTGAACACGGCGCACATGGAGGGCGCCGGGGGCGAGGGGCGAGTCTGGATAAAGCGAAATGAGGCTTTGCTCACCGAATATGCTGTGCTCCATCAGGCAAGCGACACGTTCTCCTGAATTGAAATTCTCCAAATAGATACGGTCGGCATTGATGGAATCTTCGAGAAGGATATCATCGAAAAGAATGCTGATGACAGGATGGAGTTCAATCTCTTTTTGGCGGGCTTCGGGAATAAGCGCCACAACTTCCGGCGGAAAGAGGTCTTCGATACTGGTAGTGAAAGTCAGTATAAAATCATCGCCGCCTTCTCCATCGCCATTTCCATCAAATGGGTGTCCATAGAGATCGGTGCTGTTTCCACTGATGGTAACGGTATATTCTGTTAAATAGGCGATGCTGTCAGGAAAAAGTCTCAGGGTGCGATTGCTGTCGCTCCAGCGATAGGTGAAATGAGCTTCCGGCGACCAGCTTAGATTTTCTTCTACCGAAAGTGTATCCATAATACGGCTGAAATTGAAGCTAATAGGTTCCCAGGCAGGATGAGCGGCCGCACCTTCTTCCGGGCTTGTACTGATAATTGTTGGTGGCACTTGGCTGATAAGGGAGAAATCTTTCCATGTGAGAAAAGTGCTGTCCATCGTGATATATGCGCTGTCGGCATAGTAGCCCGGCGCTTCTGCTAAGAGCCAAAAACTGTCAGCGGGCAGGCTTTCAAAATAATAGTAGCCATTGCGCAAAAGGTTCGGATCATTGGTGTATTTGTAAAAGAGTGATTCCCATGTGTCCGTCGTGTAGGAAATGCCCCATTCAGATGCCGAGGCAGTGGCGCCGTTTAGTGGCAGACCGCTTTCTCTGTCTTTGATTATTCCATTGAGAATGCTCACTTTGGGAATTTCGATGCCATGATACTGCAGAATGCTCCAGTAAAAAGTCCAGGCTTCCATTCGTTTCCACTCAGCATTCATATTCAACTGATTTTGCCGTGCATTGGTGTGAAAGCCAGCTTCACTTAGCTCGGACGCCATTGCTGTATTGCGGTTGACAGCCAGGTAAGGACAGGTGCTGCCACCATAGAAGCTGCAGTCACCGATAGAGCCATGGACGGTATATGTGCGCATACCGCGGGTGAGCTTATCTACCATGATGTCGCTCATAGCCTTGCCGCCACGGGGTGTTTTTTCCTGGCCATTGCTATATTGCCCCCAGAGAAGGAGTGTGCTATTTTCCGATGAACCACCGGCATCGCTGTGAATACTGTGATACCATTGAGCGCCCAGATTATTGGCCTCGGTCTGCCGAGCAGTGAGGCCGATAGATTCGGTATCTGTCGTGCGGCAGAGCCAGACAGTATCAATGTCGGTGCTGTCTATCAAAAGCTGATAAAGATTGAGGCCAACGCGGAGATTTTTTTCCGCCTCCGAATAGCCATAGATGCCCATATTTTCAGTACGGGAATGTCCCGGATCCAGATAGATATCCCATCCCGCCAGGCCAGTCACCGGCTGTGAAAAAGCAAAAGAGCTCAGCAGTGTCAAAAGCAGGGTTTTGTGAATGGATTTCATTTATTGCCTCCTTTCCACATTAATTAAAGAGATGCTGCCTTTGCTGTAGTTTTCATAAGCAATAGCGCTGCCGTCAGGTGACCAATGGGGATAGACCTCTATGGTGTTGGGGGTGATAAGCAGGGGCTGCACCTTTCCGCTGAGTTCGGCAATATAAAGATCACCTGCAGTATAATCGTGTCCGTCATCT
>DSDE01000184.1 GCA_011049095.1 Fidelibacterota bacterium | reverse complement strand
TATAAAGTGAGGAAAAGATGAATCCAGAACGAACATTTTTTAACAAAGGGGACAGTCAGTTTCTGCGGGAAGTCAATGAAGTGCGCTTGCTGAATCTGATTCGCACCGAAAGTCCAATCAGCCGATCGGGAATTGCCAAATTGGCTAATATGTCTAAAGCTACGGTTTCAGAAATAATCCATCGCCTGGACGAACTGGGATTGATTATAGAAATCGGTAAAGGTGAATCCACGGCCAAAGGCGGCAAGCGTCCCACCTTGCTGAAAATGAATCCGGAAGGCGGCTATGTCTTTGGCCTGGAATTCAAATTAGGCGGAACGCTTATCGCACTTGCAAATATTGAAGGTCAGCAGATTGCAGAAAATTGGGTCGAACATGCCGTAGGCAGCGCAATTGATGAAGTTTTGCCAAATGTTATCAGTGCGATGGATGATATGCTGGCAGAGGTGGACAATTCATTGGAGAAGCTGGTAAGCATCGGCCTTGGCACCCCTGGTCTTGTAAACTATGACAAAGGTATGCTTCTGGTGGCCGATACACTGGGCGGCTGGGCAAATCAACCCCTCACAAAGCATTTCACTGATCATTTTGGCGTGCCGGTTGTGCTGGAAAACGATGTCAATACAATTACTTTAGGAGAATTTCTATTTGGAATCGGCCAGCAGGAATCGGATATGATTTGCATCTCAATTGGGGATGGTATCGGTGCTGGAATCATTCAGAATCGAAAGCTCATTCGCGGCATCAATGGCGCAGCCGGTGAAATTGGCTATATTGAAACCACCTGCCATATTGGAGAAAATGGCGTCCTGAAATACCTGGTTGGAAATCATCGCTACTTTGGCGAGCTGCTCTCAGAGTGGAATCTTTTTCATGGCATAAAAAAAGCGCTTGGCTCAGAAAATTTGCAGATGGTGAAACGCATCAACCGCGATGAGATGCTCCATTATCTGAAGCTTGGCGATCAGGGCAACAGCACCATACAAAAAGTATTGGATGAATATGCGGTTGGTTTAGGCGTTCTTTGCAGCCTCTGTATGAAAACCATTAACCCAAGTCTGATTATTCTCAATGGTCTCATCGTGGAAAATTCCAAATATCTCATCAGCCAGCTCAATGGCTATATCAATCGCTCGCTGGCCAAAGTGCCCCTGAAGATTAATAGCCGCGTGGCTGTGGGCAGTCTGGGAAAAGAAGCCGGCATTAAAGGCGCTATTGCTTTGGCATCGCAAATTCTCTTCAGGCCGCATGTTAATGAAAATTTTAAATTTAACGGTTTCGAGGAAATAGACTGATGTGGCGTATTTTTATTTTTCTGCTTATTTTTGGATATCTCAATGCAGGTGAAATACATTGGGAAGATATCAGCAGCCAGTATGATTTTCCCCAGGGGGTCACGCTTTGGAAAGGAAGCCGAAACGCATCCATACTCAAAGTTTTTTTGCTGGAAGCAGATTTGACGGAGCCTGATCTGGCCATTCTGCCGTATCTCACCGATAGTCCGGCAATTGTCAGCGCTTTAGCTAATCGCTTTGGGGCCATCGCGGCTGTCAATGGCGGTTATTTTGGCGGCGCCATCAGTTATTCCGCCGTGGTGCAGCCGGGGAGAGTTCTGGCGCAAAATGTTGCCACAGTAACCCGCAACAGTCAGACTTACACCGTTTTGCGTGGATTCTTTGGAATCAATGACGCCTGGGAGCCGGCGGTGGACTGGATTTATCACGTTGGCGCAACACCGGAATCAATTTATCGCTTTGCTGAACCTTACGATTATGTTTACAATGATCCCAATCCGCAGGGCACGCCCAATCTCAGTGAAGGAACACCCTACACAGACCTTTTGCTGGGAATTGGTGGCGGGCCGGTGCTTATTAAAGATGGAGTGAAAAATATTACTTATAATCAGGAAATGTTTTGGGGAAGCGGCGTTGGTTTGACCAATCAGGACCCGCGGACGGCTATTGCTTATACCGATGACGGACGTATTTTCCTGCTGGTGGCTGACGGGCGGCGCGACAGCTACAGTGTGGGACTTTCTCTTGATGAGGTGGCAGACCTATTTCTGGAGAAAGGCGCTGTGGAAGCCATAAATCTCGACGGCGGCGGTTCTTCTCAGATGGCGGTTCCAGGCGCTTTTATTAATTCTCCCTCAGAAAACAGAGCCGTGCCATCAATTCTCGCCATTGTTTATCGCGATTCGCTGCAGCTTCCCCCGGAGCCTTCTTTTGAGAAAATCATTGATACTGAAGATGCCGACTGCAGCCTCGATGGCGGCGGCTGGTTTGAAACAGCTAATGCCGGCTATTACGGCGAAAGCAAATCCATGCTAAATAATATCGGCGAAGGTGACCGGCAGGCTGTCTATATGCTTTTTCCGCCGCAAACCGCTGAATATGAGCTTTTTGCCTGGTGGGTGGCAGCCAATAACCGGTGCAAAGATACGCCCATTGTGATTCAGCATTCCAATGGCGAAGACACGGTGAGGGTTGACCAAACGAAAAATCACGCCCAATGGAACAGTCTGGGGAAATTTTCACTAAATGCCGGTCGGAATGCCAAAATTATCATCAGCAATGCCGGCACTGAGGGCACTTACATCGTTGCCGATGCTGTGAGGATGGTCTCCTTTGACTTTGTTTCTATCCAAGATAAAGCAGCAGCGCCGGCAAATGATTTTACAGTGCAGGGAAACTTTCCCAATCCATTTAACAATATAACGGTGATTCAATTTTCTCTTTCAAAATCGGCGGAGATTGAGGCTGCTGTTTTTGATATACAAGGACGAAAAATTAAAACACTGGCAAAAGGTCAATACACTGCAGGGGAATACCGTCTCTCCTGGGATGGTACAGATTTTCTACATAGACCTGTCTCTGCCGGGGTTTATTTCTATAGATTCGAGAGTGGACTAAGATTCGAATCAGGTAAAATGGGGCTGCTTAAGTAGCGCTCCGAAATGTAAACAAAACAAAGGAGTACGAAATGAAAAAAGGGTTAATGCTGGCGCTGGTGCTATTAATAGCAGCAAGCGCCTTCGGTCTGCCGCTCACCACGCTGTGGGAAAAATCGGCAGGGACTTCAACACTGCCCAGTTGGTTTGATACGTCCAACATGACAAGAGGGTTCGCGTATGGTGTGCTGGATGGCCAAGACCGTTTGGTTGTTGTCAGTCGGAATGGTGGGAACAACATCTATGTTTTAGATGCGGCTACGGGTGATAGCCTTGCAAAACTTGATGCCCAAGGAATTGCTGGGGGTACTTATCATATCAGCGATGTTGCTATTTCTGATGATGGAAAGATTTTCCTCTGAAATATGGCTATCAATAGCACGTTTAAGGTGTACAAATACGACACTGTCCTCGATTCACCAGAAGTCGTTATTTCCCACGCCCATTCTGGACGTTTGGGCGATAAAATCACTGCTTATGGTTCGACGGCCGATAATTCTTTCAAAATCTATGCTGCATCTGCTGGTACAAATAATGACATCCTGGTTTTTTCCACTTTGGATAATGGCGTCACATTTACGGCTGATACGCTGAATCCTGCGGATGTGACGACAACGGGTGGCGCTGCAACGATTGGTATGGCGCTTAACGGAGAATTCTATTACAACTACAATGGTATCTCTCCCAAAAAATATCAGGCGGATGGAGCATTAATTGGACAGATTCCCGGGTCTGTGATTTCTTCAGGAACCAATGCCATCGAGCTTTTGGGCCTGAATGGAACGGATGAAATTGTCGCAATATACACGTATGGTGCAGGCAATGAAAATGCCCGTATTGTAAGAGTGAAAGACGGTGTTCCTGCGGATGCATCACTCTATGCTGTCACCAATACGCTGGGTACTAATTCCAATGCAAACGGCGCCGGAGATGTTGCATTCAAGAAAATAGATGATTATAACTATAATGTCTATGTATTGAGCTGTAACAATGGTTTGGGCGCATATAAAGTGACACTGCCGGTTCCTCCCGTTGCTCCGGAAAAAATGGTCAGCAACTGGGAAGTATTCGGTGATAAGTATAACTTCTTTCTCAGCGCTGGTGATGCCGCCCGTGGTATGGGCTATGATGCCGCCAACGGCAAAGTGCTGATTGCATCTCGGGCTGGCGGTACTGCCGTCCGGGTTCTTGATGCCAATACCGGCGCTGTGGTTGATACGCTGGATATGACTGGGGTAACTGGTGGTTATTATGGTATTTCTTTGATGAAAGTCGATGTGGCTGATGATGGTGCCATTTATGCTTGTAACTTAGAAAACAGCACGACTGCTAATTTCAAAGTCTATCGTTGGGAAGATTATGATGCCGTGCCAACTGTTGCGCTGGATGTGCAATTAACCGGCCGCTTTGGCGATGTTTTAGAAGTCTATGGCGGTGGTACGGACACAAAAATCTATGCCAGCGCCCGCGATGGCTCTGTCATTAAGATTTTTGGAACAGAAGACGGCTTGACCTTTGCCGAAGAAAGAACCGTTCCTATTGCAACCGCGGCTGCCAATGGCGGTATTTCTATAGTGGATGGCGAGAAAATGTGGATCAATGCTGCTTGGAAAGATATGCAGCTTATCGACACCACCGGCGCCGTTTTAAAAACAGTTGGCGCTGATGTTATCGAGACATATTATGGAAGCATCCAGTATGTGATGGCAGATAATAACGCAGAATTATTAATTACCAATACCAACCACAGTGAAGGAAATCGCCGAAAAGTTAAAGTAGTAAACGTCTCTGTGGAACCTGCCGAAATTTGGGCTTATGGCGAAACCGGTAATATAGAAATGGGCAATGGCAATGTTGCGGGCAATATCAAATATTCCCTGAACCCTGATGGCACTGTAGAGCTTTTCACAATGGCGACCAACAATGCCATCGCCAGGTGGACTTTAACTGAAGTTCCAGAACCTTCTGTGATGCCTACGCTTATTTTCAGCGAATATATCGAAGGCTCCAGCAACAATAAAGCACTGGAACTTTACAATGCCACCAATGGCGCGCTTGACCTGACCGATTATATCATCAAGGTTGCAACCAACGGCAGCGGCTGGCAGGCGACATATTACAGCTTCCCTGAAGGCGCCACACTGGCAGCCGGCGATGTTTATGTTATCGCTAACAATCAAGCTGTTGCATGGGTTCTCGATGTGGCCGATGAAATTTTGGCTTACAATGAAGGCGCCTATGTTGTTTCTTTTAATGGCAATGATGCACGTGGTCTCTTTAAAGTTGACGGCGCAGATACAACTTTGATTGATGTCATTGGCGTGCCCACCGAAAACGCTAACTGGGCTGTTGCCGGCGTTGATGCTGCTACCAAAGACCATACACTGGTTCGTAAAGCCGCTATCGAAACCGGTAATTCCGATTGGCTACTTTCTGCGGGCACAGATGCCGACAAT
>DSDE01000101.1 GCA_011049095.1 Fidelibacterota bacterium | reverse complement strand
GTTCACGTTTTTGATATCCTGTCCTTTGTCGTAAGCAATGGGTGACATATCGTTTTACTAAGATTTTGGCAGCCAGATATGCAATATGCGGGCATCATCGATGCGAAAACTACCCGACATCAAAAAACCGAAATCAAAGGTTTTAATTCCCTTTTATAATATTGACTTATAAGACTTATACTTCAAAAATTAGCACATTTTATTGATTTTTGAGGGATTTTTGCCCAATTGGATTAGCTTCAAAAAGAGATATTACCAAGGCTTTTTCACAAGGGATAACATTTATCCAATTTTCCCATTCTCAAATCTGAAGCCTAAGCTGGACTTTGCTAACATCGGCCAACCACGTGGTTTATAACTCGATAGACGCTTATGATATAGAGACTTATCTGGCCTTATATCACAAGCGTGACTATTTTTCTGGGAACGATAATCCACTTGCGAATGGGCTTATCTTCCAGATACCTGTCTAATTTATCTTCAGCCAAAACAGCCTTTTTGATTTGCGCCTCATCGGCATCGGCAGAAATAGTGATTTTCAGACGGACTTTCCCCTTAATCATCACCGGATATTCGATCATCTCGTCCATAACTTTTTCCGGCTCATACTTTGGCCACGGTGTATAGGTGAGGCTGTCACTGCGGCCAAGCCTTTCCCAAAGCTCCTCAGCCAAATGGGGTGCAAATGGGTTCAGTAATTGGATAAATGATTCCATATACGCCTTGGGAAGCGTGTCCTGTTTGTAGGCCTCATTAATGAATATCATCATCTGGCTGATGGCGGTATTAAATCGGGCTGAGGCAATGTCCTCAGAGACTTTTTTAATCGTTTTGTGAAAATCTTTTTCAAACGCTTCATTGGGATTTACTTTATCCAAAATCGCCGGATTAAGGATATCTTCCTCAGTGATAAAAATCCGCCAGACACGATTGAGAAAGCGATGTATTCCGGCAATTCCGCTCATTGACCAGGGTTTGGGGCGCTCGATGGGTCCCATAAACATTTCATAAACCCGCAATGCATCAGCGCCAAACTCATCAATCACCAGGTCAGGATTAACCACATTTCCCCGGCTTTTGCTCATCTTTTCGCCATCCTCACCGAGTATTAGTCCCTGATTCATCAGTTTCTGGAATGGCTCATCGGTGCTGACCACACCAATATCGTAGAGCACCTTATGCCAAAAACGGGCATAGAGCAGATGCAAGACCGCGTGCTCAGCGCCGCCAATGTAAAAATCCACCGGCATCCAATAATGCTCTTTCTCGGGGTCCACCAGCTTTTCAGAATTATTGGGATCAATATAGCGCAGATAATACCAGTTTGAGCCAGCCCACTGCGGCATTGTGTGTGTTTCACGAAAATATTTCTTACCGGCGGCATCGGTAAATTCTACCCACTCGGTGATATTGGCCAGCGGTGACTGGCCTTCACCGGATGGTTCATAATTTTTCACCTCCGGCAAAAGCAGTGGCAGCTCATCTTCTTTTATTGCATAGACATTGCCTGCTTCATCTTTATAAAGGGGAATGGGTTCACCCCAGTAGCGCTGACGACTAAAGAGCCAGTCTCGCATCTTATAATTGACCGAACGGCTCCCCTGCCCTGATTCTTCCAGCATTTCAATGGTTTTATCAATGGCATCTTTTTTATTGAGGCCATTCATAAAGCCGGAATTGATGTGAATGCCATCACCGGTATATGCTTCTTTCTCAATTTCGCCGCCCTCAATAACCTCAACAATGGGCAGATTGAATTTATTGGCAAATTCATAATCCCGCTCATCGTGGGCTGGAACAGCCATAATCGCGCCGGTGCCATAGTTAATCAAGACATAGTCGGCAATCCATACCGGAATCTTCTCATTGTTCACTGGATTGATGGCATAAGCGCCGGTAAAAACGCCTGTTTTTTCTTTGGAAAGCTCCGTGCGGTCCAGGTCGCTCTTCATTGCGGCGGCTTTTTGATATTCAGAAACATCGTTTTTGCATTCAGCAGAAGTGATTTTTTCTACCAGAGCATGCTCCGGTGATAATACCATATAAGTTGCGCCAAAAAGCGTGTCGGGACGTGTGGTAAATACCCTGATTTTTTCATTGTGGCCATAAATCTGGAAATCCACTTCGGCGCCTTCACTGCGTCCGATCCAGTTTCGCTGCATCTCTTTCACAGATTCCGGCCAGTCAAGTTTATCAATATCTGTCAGCAAACGCTCTGCGTAGGCGGTTATTTTTAGCATCCACTGCTTCAACATAATCCGCTTGACAGGATAGCCGCCACGCTCGCTTTTGCCGTCCACCACCTCTTCATTTGCCAAAACCGAGCGTAGGTCCGGGCAATACCAGACCGGGATTTCCGCTTCATAGACCAAACCCTGCTCATACAGCTTAAGAAAAATCCACTGCGTCCATTTATAATAATCGGGGTTGGTGGTATTCACAACCCGGTCCCAGTCATAGCTGAAACCAAAACGCTTTAATTGGCGTGTAAAATTTTCCACATTAGCGGCTGTGGTAACGGCAGGATGTGTGCCAGTTTGCAGCGCGTAAGTTTCTGCAGGCAGGCCAAAGGCATCAAAACCAATAGGATGCAAGACATTATAGCCATTGGCACGCATATATCTGGCAATTATATCGCTGGCTGTGTAGCCTTCCGGATGTCCCACATGCAAGCCCTGTCCCGATGGATAGGGAAACATATCGAGAATATAATATTTTGGTTTATCTGAGCTGTCGGGTGTTTTAAATGTTTTACTCTTTTCCCAAAAAGCCTGCCATTTGGGTTCAATCTCTTTATACGGGTATGATTTTGTCATTTTCTCTCCTCATCTGCCGGCAAATATATAAAAAGCCATCAATTTTTCAAGCTATTATTCACAGAGCAGGCAGAAAATCTTTACACTTGGTATTTTAGAACACTGCTGTCCTAAATAATCTGGAAAGCAAATTTCAGTGCTTTGTTTACAACGGGTTAAAAGATTAAAGTCGTGAATTCTCTTTTAATCCCCCAAATTTTCATTCACTGCATCTATCATTTCCTTCTTAATCCGGCTAGGTCCGTCTGGCGTCGGACAGGTCCAAAATAAGCAACACTTCGACTCCGCTCAGTGACCGGGGCTGTCACGAATTAAGGCAGTCAATATAATCTAATTTATCGATGGAAAAATTTATTTTGGACAGATGAGATTATACACAAATATTCCGATAGGTGCAATCAAGGCAACGTGTCCTGCGACGATGGAGGTCCGGTATTATTTCGTTATTCATAATTTCCAGAATATCCTTAATGGCTTGTAAAACTTTTCCCTTTAAAGTTAGTGTAATGGGGACCTCTACCGCTTTTGAGCCGTCCCGAATATAAAAAATATAGCCATTATAAACCGGTTGCTGAAATATTTCTTCGACAAGCATGGCATAGGCAGCAATCTGAATGCGATGTCCCGGATAGACATAATCGGGATAGACAGCCCATTTAAAATCTACTGGTGCGTAGGAATTGTCCTCGAGAATGACGATATCATCGGGAATGCCATTGAGACCAAGTCTTTCTGAGCTGAGCTGGGTAGCACCCAAGCGCTTTTGGACTTGTAACTTTTTCCACAGATAGTCTGGATTCTCTTTCATCCGCTTCTCGTGAATATTTCGTCCTTTTTGGACTTTAAAGCGGCGGTCTTCGTATTGGGGAATTTTCAGCACATTCATATAGTAGATGAAGCGGGGACAAAAATAATATTCTAAAAGTTCAGTTGGCGTGATTTTGTAGTTCACAAAGACCTTAAGTTAAGGTTAGGTTGAGCTTGATAGAAAAAAGCTGTGTACTTTTTGGTATCTGATATAAATTTCAATTTCATTTTAGCATTCTCAAAAGAAAAGGGCTTTCACCTCATCGGTGACCATATTTTTATCAAAGGCTTGTCCCAATAGGATGATCTTTTTAAAATCGGCTTCACACATAGGGAAGACATAAAGACTGTCCGTTTCTTCGTCAAGCCACTCTTTAATGCGGATGACCATTTCGTCAAGGGCATTGCGATTTACTGAGCCGAGAAAAACCGATTTTTGCACACGGTAGAGTCCGGCTTCTTCTGTGGCTTTAACAATTTTATTTCGCGATTTATTCTTAGAGATATCATAAATCACCCACGTTAACTGCTCATTGGCTTTCATTTTCATCCTCCTCCTCTATATCTATCACTCTTTCCTCGGCTTTTCTCATCTGCTCACCGGTCTGCTCTTTTTCATAACGAAATTTGATGGCAGCGTTGTCTGAGACAATTTTAGAAAAGTCTTCTTCCTGCTGCATTTGTGCAATATTACATTCATCATTCCACTCATCACCGATTTTCCATTCCCATTTGAGAATACGCTGGGCCAGGGCGTGCATTTCAAGCTGCAGTTGATCGCGGCGGGTGATTTCACGTCCCTTATAGCGCTGCACTGTATCGAGATATTCAAAAAGGTGAGGAAGAAAAACTTTTTTGCCTTCATCATTAAGGGATACGCCATTTGAAAGTTTGCGAAAGTGCTCTTTGTTAATCAGCCGTTTGCCAAAAAGGGAAAGCGCCGCATCATCCACCCAGATTCGGTAAGCTTCAATCACATCAAACACAAAACTTATTTTGTTGTAGTTATCGGTATGAATAAAACCAATGTAAGGATCGAGCCCCGCCAGAATTACCGATTTTTCCACCAAACCATATAATACACCATAGCCATAGTTTATGAGGGCATTGGCTTCATCTTTAGCCGGTTGTCGGCTGCGCTCACTGAATTGATAGGTTTGGGGCAACAATTGTCCGTAAAGCTGCCACCATCGTCTGCCGGCGCTTCCTTCTAATCCCATTATTGTTTGCCGCTGCTCATCCAGTTTTCCCCTTAATCGGGATAAATCTTCCTGGATCTTGTTCAGCGCCGTTTTTGTTTCCTTAATCTGCTGGTAGAGGACGGTCCGCCGCCGCGCTAATTTTTCGAGAAAATCCAGTTGATGCTTCAGTTTGATATCGATCCACTGCATACCAAATTGCAGCCCGTCTATACTCATTGAAAGGCGGAGCTGATTGCGTCGAATACGGGAGGTGCTGCCAAGGCGCGCATGCCAAAATCGCCCGACTGGATTGCCGAATCTGTCAAGAAAAAGCAGATCAATATTGTGCTGCAGACAGATCTCCACCGCATCGCTGGAAAGATGAACCCCAGAGCTCAGTAAAATAGAATTGACCTTTCGCGGAGAAATTCGCCGCTTCTCGCCCTCGACAGCAATCTCCAGCATCTCGCCGCTCCGCCTCAAACTCGCACCAAAACGATTGATGATTAAATGCATGGGAGGGGCTCAAAGAGTGGGGAATGGCAAAAGGGGGAAAAAAATAAATTGAAAACATAAAAAGTGATATGGCTTCTTTTATTAAAGCCATTGCCGCCTTCAATTGTAT
>DSDE01000232.1 GCA_011049095.1 Fidelibacterota bacterium | reverse complement strand
GTAACACATAAATTAAGTCGCCTTAGTTCCTCAACCTCTAATACATAAGTTGGTGGCGTAAAAATGACACGATTATAAACAAGAAAATATTTCCTATGAAAAATATTCCCTATTGACTTGTTTAGAAAAGTTTTCCTCGGACATAAGGAATTGCCGCAGAATTAAATATGTCTATTAAATACATATAGATAGAGAATGACAAACGATCCAGTAGCCCTGGAGTCTTCCAAAAAGAATCTTTTGGCAGCGGAATTGCGATAGCTCTAGCGGGAAAAAAAGAGAGGAGGCCCGATGAACCTACAACTGACAGAACTCAAAAACGCGCTGACGGGTCAGCTACGACGAAACGACACTGTTTCCAATAATCTTGCAAATGCACAATCATTCGGTTTTAAGAAAGATAAAACCTTCATTGAATACGTTGAAGACAGCAAAACCGGACAAAAACAACAGGTCTCAGTAAATCGCGTTGATTTTAGTCAGGGAACCATCACGCAAACCCATAATCCCCTGGATATGGCCATTTCCGGCCCTGGGTTTTTCACAATCGAAACAGAGAAGGGTGAGGCCTACACGAGAAATGGTCACTTCAGCATCAGCAATGATGGATTTCTTGTCTCCCAGACAAACGATATCGTACTGGGAGAGCATGGGCGTGTTCACCTTTCGTTAGATGGTATGATGCAAAGCAATATCACCGTATCTCCAAGTGGGGAAATATTTGCCGATGGTAAACTTATCGACCGTCTTCTCATTAGTCAGTTTTCAGACACCAATCAGCTAAGCCGTGGTGCAAATAACTATTTTTATGCCTCGGATGAACTCGTACCATTTCAAAATGATGAGTCAACAGTTTATCAGGGGCGTCTGGAAAATGCCAATCTCAATACGATGGATGAAATGATTACCATGATTGAGCTCCAGAGACATTTTGAAAGCATTCAAAGAGTAGTCAGTACCTTGGATGATGTACTAACGAAAGCAGCCACTCAAGTTGGCCGTTATCAATAAAGGAGTTTAGACCTATGTTAAGAAGTTTAAGAACCGCAGCCCTTGGACTTTCAGCCCAGCAATTAAATATTGACACGATTTCAAATAATTTGTCAAATGTAAATACCACTGGCTATAAGAAAAATAATGTAGAATTTCAAGACCTGCTATATGAAACCATTAATGCCGGAAACAGTGAATCCCGCAACGGTAATGTGAAACCATCTGAGCTGCAGATTGGTTTGGGCAATAAACCCGTCAGCACATTTCGCAGCTTTTCTCAAGGCGCCATACAAGAGACAAATAACCCACTGGATGTAGCCATTGAGGGTAAAGGATTTTTTAGAATTCAGCAGACAGACGGCACTTTTGCTTACAGTCGTGATGGCGCCTTCCGGGTGACGGCTGATGGCTCCCTTGTGACGGCCAATGGTTTGCCAGTCTATCCGGAAATAAGCATTCCCAATGAGGCCTCTGCTATTAAAATCGGGATTGATGGCGTCGTTACAGTCGTTTATGCTGGAGACCCAAATCCAGAAGAAGTTGGTCAGCTTGAGCTTGTCAACTTTATGAATCCAGCCGGGTTGAGGGCAATCGGCAGCAATTTATATCTGGAAACAGAAGCCAGTGGTGATCCGATTTTTGGTCTGCCGGGTGAGGATGGCCTGGGCAACATTAATCAAGGCTATCTGGAAAAATCTAACGTCGATATTGTCGAGGAAATGATTAGTCTCATTGTTGCCCAAAGAGCTTATGAAATCAATTCAAAAGCCATCTCTACTTCCGATGAGATTCTTCAAATGACAAATAATCTGAAGCGATAATGAAAAATGAAGAAGCTTATTTATAAGATTGCAGTTTTTACCATCTTAATAGCCCTTTCACTCAAGGGAGCAGACTACGATCTTATGGCACATTACGCTGAGATGGGAAAAAGTGTTCTTATGGAAAAATTTTCTATAGAATCAAAAAATCTGGAAATTGAAACGGTCTATTTGCCACGAGCTGAGCAAAAATTTCCATCAGATATTATATTGAAGCCGGTAATCAGCGCAGCCAATTTACGTCCCGGACGGATGATGATGTGGATAACAGCCTATCAGGGAAATGAGATCATCCGCCGCTTTTCTGTGCCGCTAAATGTAAAAGTCTATCAAGAAGTTTTAATCGCAGCGGAGGATCTGGATCGCAACGAAACCATTACCCGGGAAAATGTCCAATTGCTTAGAATAGAGCTTGATCGTGAGCCATCATACTATTTGACCGACTACAGCGATCTAGATGGAAAGATTGCTGCTCAGCGCATTCGCCAGGGCAATGTCTTGCGAAAAACGATGATACGGCAAAAACCAGATATATTTAAAGGTGATCCCGTCACAATCCAGATATTGGGAAATAATTTCCGCATACAGGCAGATGGTCTCGCCTGGGAAGACGGACAGATCGGTGAGCGGATCAGAGTCAGTAATCGTATCACTGGTAAAATGATGCAGGCAGAGGTTCATTCTGCCGATTTGGTAATAGTCCAATGAAAAAAACAGAGGGTTTTATGAAAAAATTACTATTGATTAGTCTGTTCAGCGGCAGTTTATTGGCACAAAATTTTAATGGCGCAGCCTATTCTCTTTATTCTGACATTAAAGCCCATAAAGTCGGGGATATCATCACTGTGCTCATCGTTGAGAGCTCCAATGCTTCAAGAGAATCTAAAAGCTCAAACAGCAGCTCAAGTGAAATTGGTGCCGATGCCAGCGTGAAAGGAAATTTAACCGGCTTTTTACCTCTTTTTGGAGCCTCTTCAGCCCTATCCAATGCCCAAAGCGGACGTAATGATACCGAACAGAAAGACAGACTAACCGGGAAAATATCTGCCACCATCGTTGAAGAAATTTCAAACGGTATGGTACGCATTGAAGGTGAGAGACTCGTTAATGTGAATGGTGAGAATAATCTAATGAAAGTCGAAGGCAAAGTCCGGACAAGAGACATTAAATCTGACAACACAGTTTTCTCTTACAATATCGCTGAAGCAAAAATTATCTATGAGCAGACAGGTTTAGAAAATAAGATTGCCAAACCAGGTTTTTTTCAGAAAGCAGGCACCTGGATTCTAGGCGCTGGACTTCTTGCTCTTGCCGTTACAGGAACGGCTTTATGAAAAGGTCAGCAATACTTTTAGGCATTCTCCTTATCTCTGGAACACTCTATTCACAAAGCAGAATACAAGATATTGCTCGGGTGGAAAACGCTTACCAGGTCGATTTGGTTGGATATGGACTGGTCATTGGTCTTAACGGTACAGGCGACAGGGCAAGCCGCTCACAAGGTGCCGTGTTTACAGTGCAGTCAGTGGCGAATATGCTGGAGCGCTTTGGTATTACTGTTGACCAAAACCAGTTGCGCACTCGTAATGCTGCTGCTGTGATGGTTACAACTCAAACTCCAGCCTTTGGAAGGATAGGAACCCGATTTGATGCCACCGTATCTTCCCTCGGTGATGCCAGCAGTCTCGAAGGCGGTATTCTGGTGATGACACCTCTCTTGAGCCGTGATGGCACATACTACGCCTCCGTCCAGGGACCTGTCACTGTTGGCGGCTATAATATCGAGACAATGGCTGGTGAAATGTCCCGCAAAAACCACGCTCAAGTTGGCAGAGTGCCTGGTGGCGCCATTTTAGAAATTCCAGCGAGAGGTCAGGTTTTTGATCTTAACCAGCCAGTCCGATATATTCTAAATGAGCCTGATTTTGTCACTGCAAGCCGCATCAGTGATCGTATCAACCAGACAATCGGCGAATTAAATGCATTGATTTCCAATACACCGGAAACATGGATTGCCAGGCCACTAAATGCCGGTGTTGTTGAAGTATCTTTACCTGACAGCATTACCCGCCAGGAAGAAGCTGTTTTTTTTCTCGCTAGTATCGAAACGCTCTTTGTTGAAACAGATATTGATGCCAGAGTCGTCATAAACGAACGAACCGGAACTATTGTTGCAGGAGGAAACGTCCGGATCAATGAAGTGATGATTAGCCACGGCAGTTTGACCATTCACATTCGCCGCACACCGGTTATCAGCCAGCCCACTGCCCCATTTAGCAATGCAGGACGAACTGTTGTCGAGTATATGACAGAGACAACTATCCAGGAGAGCCAGGGGAATGCAGCGGTTTTGCCCAATACCACGACGGTAAATGAACTGGCTGCGGGATTAAACGAACTTGGATTGCGGCCTCGCGATATTATTGCCATCTTTCAGGCAATAAAGCAGGCCGGCGCCCTCAATGCAAAACTTATTATAATGTAGGTGATGATATGTCTGTTGAATTAATTTCTTTACGCCCCGTTAATATGCCGCTTCTAAAAGAAGAACATAAATCAATGGAAGATAAATCAGCACAGAGAGAGCTTCAGCTTCGTGAAAAAGCGCAGGAGATGGAAGGGCTCTTTATTATGCAAATTGTCAAAGCAATGGAAAAGACAATTCCAAAAGGCGGCCTTACCGGGGACAAAAACAGCTTGCCCGCAATGCTTTTTGCCCAGACAATGAGCGATACCGTCTCAAAAATGGGCGGCTTTGGGCTTTCTGAAAGCATCTATCAATCCCTAAAGGAAAAAGACCAGGCTGGAAAGCTCGAAAATATTAAAGAGTTGCAGGGCCTTGATACCGAAAGCTATATGAAAAGCATTGAAATAATGAAACAGATTAAACTTTAGTGAGATGATTATGAAAGAGGAAAAATTTGCCACTTTACTCCAGCTCTTGGATGAAGAGATGATATTTTTTGATGGGCTGAAGGAAGTCCTCTCGATGAAACAACAGGCCATTATCGACTCCAAAATAGAAATTCTAAGAGATTTGACAGCGAGAGAGCAATCTTTGATGCGGGATATACGGCGTACTGGAAAAAAGAGAGAAGAATATGTACGCTATCTGGCGGATTTTTTAAGAATGAACCGGCAAAATCCGCGCTTAAAGGAGCTGATTGAATTTGCCCCGCCTGAGATTGCTATGAAGCTCACAAGCATGAGATCACAGCTGCAGGAAAAAATGACCTATATTACCCAGTCAGTGCAGCAAACCAGTTATCTCCTGGAGTTTTCCATCCGACATATTCGTCAGTTGATTCACATCTTTATGCAGACTGATAATACACCCTATGAGCTCTACAATCTCCAGGGGCTTATACAAAACAGCGAAATATCTAACAAGATGTTTGATCTGCAAATCTGAAAGGAGCGATTATGTCTATTGATCAAGTGCTCAGTACTGCCCGCCAAACCCTTCTCAATAATAGAAATGCTATCAATACAACAGCAAAAAACCTTGCTAATGCCAATAATGAGGGGTATACCCGCCGCAGGGTAGATTTAAGCGGCCGCACCCAGCTCAACGGACTTCTTGGGATAAACAGCGTTATAAAATCGGAAAATTTTATG
>DSDE01000412.1 GCA_011049095.1 Fidelibacterota bacterium | reverse complement strand
GAAATAATGGTTAAGCTGATCAATCAAAACGAAGCTTGTGTCAGCAGCGGAAAGCCATTTCAGCGGTAAGCACACAAGAAGAAGAAAAAGAAAAACCCCTTTACAGCGAAGGGGTTTTTCTATACGACAAATTGTTTTGATATTGATTTGCACCGCGCTTATGGATTAGCTTTATCAATCACCCGGTAAATATCTTCATTTTTTTTAGCCATTCGATACTTTTCTCTGGCAAGTTTTTCAAGATAGGCGGTATCATGTTCCAGTCGGCCTTTTAGCTGCTCAAGCTCCAATTCCTGTTCATGAAGCTTTTCGATTTTAGACCGAAGCTGGCGGTTTTCTCCATTAAGTTTCCAATAATGGAGAAAACCGTAATCACTAATAAAAAGCATCACAATGGCGATGATAATACCTAATACCAGCATTTGAAAGCTAATGCGGGCGCGCTGCTCAAGATTTGCTTTTACTTTATTCATTTACGCAGAATAGCTGACAATCCCAAAAATTTTGCCTGATCATCCAGCTCTTCTTCAATTCTGAGAAGCTGGTTGTATTTGGCAATGCGGTCAGAACGGCTGGCAGACCCAGTTTTGATCTGTCCCACACCGGTGGCGACAGCCAGGTCGGCAATGAAAGTGTCTTCTGTCTCGCCGCTGCGGTGGCTGATGACACTATGAAAACCATTGTTTTTGGCCAGCTCGATGGTTTCCAGCGTTTCGGTCACGCTCCCGATTTGGTTTAGTTTAATCAGAATTGCATTGGCTGCGCCAAGCTCGATGGCCTTTTTCAGGCGGATGGGGTTGGTCACCAAGAGATCATCACCAACCAATTGGACTTTTTTCCCGAGGCGCTGATTAAGAGCTATCCAACCATCCCAATCATTTTCATCAAGGCCGTCTTCTATGGAAATGATAGGATATTTATTGATCCAATTTTCATAAAGATCAATCATTTCTGTAGCGCTGAGCATTCTGTTTTCTGAAGCCAGGTTGTAAAGGCCGCTCTTTTTGTCAAAAAATTCACTGGCTGCCACATCCAAGGCAATATAAAGGTCTTTGCCGACCTTATATGCTGTCTTTTCGCAGGCTTCAAGAATGCGTTCGATGGCCTCTTCATTTGAACGCAGGTTCGGCGCAAAGCCACCCTCATCACCAACAGCGGTGTTCAGACCTTTGCCCTTAAGGACTTTTTTCAGGTTGTGAAAAACTTCCACACCCATCTGCAGCGCTTCACTGAAAGAGGCTGCACCGGCAGGATAAATCATAAATTCCTGAAAGTCCACATTATTATCGGCATGGGAGCCGCCGTTTAGAATATTCATCATCGGCGCTGGCAGAGTGCGGGCATTCACGCCGCCCAGATATGTGTATAGGGGCATTTCCAGAAAGGCGGCACCGGCCCGGGCAGCAGCCATAGAAACACCTAAAATTGCATTGGCGCCCAGTTTTTCTTTATTTTCTGTGCCATCGAGATCAATCATAATCTGGTCTAGACGAGCCAGCTCCAGCACATCCTCTCCTTCAATTTCAGGAGCAATAATTTCATTTACATTTTGAACGGCTTTTAAGACGCCTTTTCCCATATACCGATCATCGCCGTCCCGCAGCTCGATGGCTTCGTGTTCTCCCGTGCTGGCGCCGCTTGGCACAGCAGCCCTTCCCCAGGAACCATCTTCGAGAATAACTTCAACTTCAACTGTTGGATTGCCACGGCTATCCAAAATTTCACGACCAAATACTTCGACTATTGTTGACATTCCTTTCCTCCATATTACGTTTTCATCTTCTGAATATAGACAAATTGTGCTTTACTTTCAATTTTTATAGTATTTTTTTTCGATTAATGAATAATTCATAAGAAATAAATTGAAAAGTATAAGAAGAATGTTTAAAATGTCAAGAATTGGAAACAGGGAGTAAATGTGTGCTTAATCACGAAAGAAAAAGGAAACTTGAAAAAGAGACAACATTTGCTCTATATTCGTTTGTCAGATGAAAGAAGAACGGAAAAAATGAAAAAGGAGGAAAAAATGAAAAAACTGACAATGTTACTGGTAGCCGCCTTCACGATGAGCCTGATGGTTAGCTGTGGTGGCAGTGGCGAGACAACTAAAAGCTCACCTTATAATGAGCTTGCGAAAATCGCGAACACAATGAGGAAAAATGGCGCAGTCGCTGATGTGGGACAAGGCCAGAGCAAACGCGAAGACTTAGCCCGTGAAAAGGCACAGACCGATGGCCGCGCAAAAATTGCTATGGGCATGGAAGTGAAAGTCCAGGCTCTACAGAAAAAATTCGTGGAAGAGATTGGCAGCAATGAAGACACCGAAATCAACGAAGCTTTTAGCAGCGTGACAAAACAAATGGCCAGCACTGTGCTTCAGGGCGTATTCCCTGAAGAAGAGAGAATGGTCGAAAAAGACGGTATGATTACTATCTATGTTCTGATGGCTGTTGATCCTTCGACTTTCAATCAATCCTTGATGGATGAGATGAAAAGCAAACCCAAAGTCTATGAACGCTTCCGTGCATCTCAGGCTTATGATGAGCTGAAAAATGAGATGGACACATACGAGGCGCAACAGTAAGCCTGTACGCTTAGAAAAGGGCGGCCTTTTATGACCGCCCTTTTTTTTATTAACAAAACATTATGTACCCCATTTTATGAAACGTTTTTTTATTACATCGCTTTTTTTATTTACTTTCCTTTTGGGAACAGACAGTTTTCCCGAGTGGTTTCTTTATCAGGGCCGTTTCCCGGATATTACAGTTGGTTTTAGCTATGGCAGCTCATCTGAAGAGACAGATGCCGAGCGGCTCTATTGTGCGTATCAGGAATGCTATGCCTATGGCACACTTTATCGTTATCAGGATTTTGACCAGAAGCATTCTGATTATTTTTATATTTTTTCGCCCGATTCTTTAGCCGCAATTAAAGGAAAGCTAAATCAGCATGGCCGTTTTGCCAGTAATCTGATTTTGAGGCAATATATTGGCGCATTTTCCAAAAAAAAGACCCTTGAGCTGCAAAAAGATTTGATTTCCATCGCCTCGTTGCCCAAGCCAGACTGGATATCAGGAAGACCATTTTTTCAGGATGATACATATTATTATGGTGTGGGAAGCTATCCCCTTGGGGGAAACCAGAATGATGCCTGGAAAACAGCAGAAGAGCGGGCTGTTTTTACCATTATGACCGGACTGGCTGTTCAGTTTCATAGCGTCATAATTTCGGGAAAAGCAGAAGAGGACGATGATTTTGAAAAAGTTATGGCAGAGAGGTTAAAATATCGTCTCCGAAATATTCAAGTGATGGAGCGCTATCTCGACCGTAGCAAATCACAGGTATTGGTAATGGTTCGCATTTTGAAAGGGGATGTTTTTTCTCCAATGCTAAAAAAATAATGCCTTCCACAATGCCATTGCAGAGGTATAAAATGAGTTGTTCCTTGTATCTAAAAAAAATTGCACTTACTATAACAGCGTTACTTGTTCCCCTCTTGGCGCTGGAGGAGTATCCGGAATGGTTCTTGTACCAAGGTCGCTTCCCCGGTATCACTGTCGGATATGCTTACGGCGGCTCACCTGATATTCGCGATGCCGAAATTCGCTATGCTATCTATAAAGCTTGCCAAGCAGAAGGAACGCAATACCGATTTCAGGATTATGATGAAAAACACAGCGCCTATTCTTATGACTGCGGCGCTAAAGCGCTAAAAAAAATAAAAGGTGAGCTCTATCCCATAGACCGTTTTTTGTCTGTAGCCATAAAGAAACAATTTATCGGCGCTTTTTCCACAGACCCAGATTTCCGATTACCCAAAAATTTTATCAAAGTGAAAGATTTGCCGCGGCCAGACTGGCTTAATGGCAAAGAATTTTTTAAAGACAAAAAATACTATTATGGCGTGGGAATGTATCCCTTGGGCGGCAATGAAAATGATGCCTGGATGACCGCCGAAGATAGAGCCATCTTTAATATTTTAACGACAATTGAAATACAGTTTCATGCGGTGACTATTCTCGAGAAAAACGAAAGTGGCGACCAAATGGAAACAGTAAAGGCGACAAAAATAGATTTTGGCCTTAAAAATATTGAGGTGATGGAACGTTTTGCCGATAAAAAGGGAGTCTATGTCTTAATAAGAATTGCCCAAAGAGATGTAGTTTCTCCCAGTTTGAGAAAAAAAAGATTTTTTTGAAAGGACAGTCTTATGGGGAAAAAGATAGTATCCATTTTCATTGCGACGCTGATGCTTGTTTCGCTGGCTTCAGCTCAGAGCAATTGCGGCAAATTTGAAAAAATTCTCTCTGAAAACCATTTTTACCTGGTGGTTGACAAAAGCGGCTCTATGTATGGACAGCCAATGACTGATGCCAAAATTGCCTTGCGGAATTTTGTGCAAAATATGGGCGCCAGAGACTATGCCGCGCTCATAGAGTTCAGCGATGGAATCTTATATTCACAAAGGCTGACTAATAATAAGCAGGCTTTGCTCAATGCCGTTGAGCGCCTGAGTCCAAATGGCGGCACCCGGCTCTATGATGCCATTGGCAAGGCACTTCTGGAAATCAAATACAGCAACAGCAGCGCGATGGTGATTTTTATGACCGATGGCTGGGATAATGGCAGCAGTCTGCGACCCACAGAGCTATCAAATTTGCTACCTTCTCAGGGTATTTATGTTTATGGTATAGGGCTGGGAAATGTGGACCAGGCTGCCCTCAATACCATCGCCAATGCTACTGGCGGGAAATTTGAATATACCAGCAAAAGCGGTGAGCTTAGCTCGATATATAATCGGGCGCAAAAATATTATCACGAAAACATTGGTGGCAATAAAGTTACTCGTTCTCAGATGGTGGTTCGCTCACTCCCACCCGGTCAGCCAGTCGTGCTTGCTGGTCGGAGCATGGGTAATACTCCCCTGCTGATTTCCAACCTGCAAGCCGGAAACTACAAGCTGGAGGTCAATTTCAGCGCAGGCACCTGGTCCTGCGATTTGGATATTGCCGCCGGTATGAAAGGCTACCTAGATGCCCGGGAAAGCGATGTGAGCCGCAACCTGGCAATAATGAGCGTTCCACATAATGCTATGGCTTTTCTTGATGGGCAGTTTGTAGGATATACACAGTCATTTGGACCGAAAAAAAGCAAAAGCAAAAAGGGCTTCATTTTTAAGAAAGAAGTGGTAAACTACGATTTCAGCCGGCAGCTTATTGTTGAGAAAGTTACTCCAGGACGCCATACACTGCGGATCGTCGCTCTTCCAGATGAAGGCTTCCAAGATTTTTTCAAGCCTGTGGAGTATAGCTTCACAATGCCAAAAATGAATACAATCATTGATGTGGATTGCCGCACTGGAGAAGTGGAAACGACCACCACTGAGAAAGAACTCAAATCCAGCGGAATGGCGCCTCGAAATCCATTTGACGAGCTGGAAT
>DSDE01000316.1 GCA_011049095.1 Fidelibacterota bacterium | reverse complement strand
ATCATGCAATGTTTTTTTCAGAAAAGCAGAAAAATAGCGCAATTGTTTCTTCTCAAAAGGACCAGACAATGGATACAGCATCAAATACTGAATCTAATGCAGACGAAGATGCTCATGAGCCGGCAGATGAAGGGAGCGAGAATAGAGATGAGACAGCAGAGGCACCTGAAAACACGCTAAGTTCGAAATCGCTGGAACACAGCCTTTATAGCAAGCGCTATTTTAATAAGCAAATTATGCCCGAATCTTTTAATTTAATTGCTTTCCACGCACCGGATAGCTGTACCTGGCTGAGTTTTGACAGCAGCAGTTTTTTTATAAGCGGCGAGCCGTCCATTTCTGACACAGGCACCTGGAATTTCCTGTTTATCTCCCAGGCAGATACAAGCTCAGCGGCTGATACGCTTTTTATTTTTCTCTATGTAGAAAACGACCCGCTAAATGAATTTTTAGGGCAATTTCCAGATACAATTATTTGGAATGAAGATCAGGGCTATACATTGCCATTTTTCGCCGACAGCATTCATATAGACAGCCTTTTCTGGAGCTTTAGCGCCGACAGCGAGTGGATTCATATTGAAAACACCTCGGACAGTTTATTTTTATCTGCAGACCCCGACCACTATGGTGAAGTGTTATTGACAATCAGTGTACAGGATGGCAATTTTATCATATCCCGAACTCTGCAGTGTATTGTCGTTCCCGTCAATGACAGGCCCCAATGGGTCTCAGTGCCGGGAATGGTGATGCTTAGCGCCAGTCCCGATACCTTTTCGCTGGAAATATTTGATCCAGATACTCCATTGGACAGCCTGCAATTTATAATTCAATGCGAAAATGATTCCCTTTATCCCTACATAGATGGGCTTGAATTAATTATTTATGCAGATTCTGCTTTTCTGGGGCCGGCTAGCTTCACATTGATTGTATCTGATGGTGAATACAGCGACAGCTCCGAAGTCCTTTGCCTGGGAAGAAAACTTAATCGTCCGCCACAGCTTATCGCGATGCTGGATACAGTCATTTTTGAGGATGATACCTTAACCTATCCCCTCATTTGGTCAGACCCCGACGGTGATTCTTTATTTGTAAATTTTCATAGCGATGGCCAGCTATCCTGTTTTTTTGATGACTCCCTCTGCTACATTATTCCGGCAGCGGATTGGTATGGCAGCACACTTGTCAAAATTATAGTCAGTGATGGAAGTTTTGCCGATTCCCTTAGCTTTCGGCTTACCGTTTTGGCTGTAAATGATATTCCTACGGCGCCAGTGCTTTTGAAACCAGAGCGTGATTACTACCAAATTATGAGCAGAGAGGGCGTTAATGATTCTATCTTATTTCAGTGGGAGCCATCAAATGATCCGGATGCTGATTCACTGGTATATATATTTTCCCTTTTTACCGAAAAGGATACGCTGTTACAAAAATCAGGCTTTCAAACCGCCTGTTCAGTTCCCCTGCTCTACCTTTTAGCCTTTGCTGATTCCCTTACGAGCCTGGAGCTTTTTTGGAATGTAAGCGCTACTGACAGTATCGCCTATGTAAACAGCGAAAATGGGCCATTTGGATTAAGCATTGATTTATCTCCAGTTGCATTGGATAATAGTGTGCTGCCGCAGCAATTTTCACTTCGTCAAAACTATCCCAATCCCTTTAATGGTGCTACAACCATCGAATATGGCTTACCAGAGAAAGCGACGGTGACAATCACAATCTACAGCCTTTTAGGAAACTATATCAATACCCTTGTCAAAGCCGAGCAATCTCCCGGCTGGTATCAGATTTTTTGGGATGGCGCCGACCAATATAGAGCACCTGTCAGCGCCGGTGTCTATTTTTGCCGGATTTCCGCTCAGCATGAAAAAGGCAGCTATGCAAAAACTGTAAAAATGGTCTTTATGAAATAGGCTCTGGAGCATTTTTTAGAAAATGAATTTTATTCTTGCCGCTTTTTATAACTCCTGCGATATTACAATTATTCTAACTGATGCGCTGGAAATCGACGAGCTCTTTTCTTTCAAAGTTTTTATGCTATTGCCACGGCCTCCATTGGCTCTTTGGGAATGAGTATTTCCAAAAAGTCTCAAGTTAATCTGGTGAAGGCTTAGAAAAAAAGGGGACCACATTTTATTTAGCTTTATCAAAAACTCATTCTATTTCTCCTCATTTGGCAATAGTATTCATTGTGAAAAGGATGAAAGATCAATAGAGGCTATGATCAATAATTTTCTGGAAGGAATATAAATATGAAAAAAATCAGCCGCAGAGATTTTATTCGAAGTGGAACACTGGTTTCAGCCGGTCTGATTATGGGATGCCGAATGAGTCCGCGATTTGACCTTATCATTCACAACGGGCTGACAGCCGATGCTTGTGACAAACCGCTCTATAAAGCTGATCTGGCTATTTCTGGCGAGAAAATAGCAGCCATTGGCGATTTGTCCAGAGCTTCTGCCAAAATGTTCATCGATGCTGCTGGCAAGATTGTTTCACCAGGATTTATTGATATTCACCCCACACTGATATAGAGCTGCTGGTGGACTCCAATGCCAATTCTAAGCTGATGCAGGGGGTCACTACTGAAATTGGCGGCAATTGTGGCGGCTCACTCTTTCCTCTGGATGCTAAAGCTTTTCTCCAGAGAAAAAAGACAATGGCTGAGGAGTATGGGCTCCCTCTGGAATGGCGCACAATGTCAGAATTTTACAAGCATTTAGAAAACCAGAAAATTACCCACAATTATGGCTCTTTTATGGGGAATGGCACCTTAAGGGCAATGGTTATGCTGCGTGATGACCTGCATGCTGATAAGAGGCAGCTTGAAAAAATGAAAGCTATTTTGCGTGAAAATCTGGAAGCGGGCTTGCTGGGGCTTTCTTCGGGGCTGGAATATGCAGCCAGCAGCTATGCCGACACGGAAGAGCTCATAGCGCTATGCAGCGTTCTTGCAGAATATGGAAAAACTTACAATACACATTTGCGAAATGAGGATGACCGGCTTCTGGAGGCCATTGATGAAGCAATTGACATCATCCAAAAGTCGGGCTGCAGTCTGGAGATTGCTTATCTGAAAGCTTCTAATCCTGCTAACTGGCATAAAATTGATGCCGCACTGGAGCGTATTGATAAAGCCCGAAATTCCGGTCTGAATATTAATGCCGACCGTTATCCGTATATAGCTTATTCTACAGGGCTTATAGCTTTTTTGCCACTCAGTGTTCGCCAGGGGAGCAATGAAGAAATCACCGCAAGGCTGAAAGACCAGACGCAGCATTCCTCTATTTCAGAATATATAGATGGCAGGGGAAAGAGAATCGGTGGCTGGCAAAATGTCTTTATCAGTGGCGTAAAAAGAGATACTAACAAACAATTTCAGGGAAAATCGGTTCAGGAAACAGCAGAACTCCTAGGAGAAACTCCTTACGATGCAATTATTCAGCTTCTTCTGGCGGAGGATCTCCAGGTTTCCGTCGTCGGTTTTGCTATGAATGAAGATAATCTAAAGAAGATATTGGCTCATCCATTGGTGATGATTGGCTCCGATGGCAGTGCAATTTCACCAGAGGGACCTTTTGGAAGCCGCAGACCCCATCCCAGAGGCTATGGCTCTTTTGCCCGGCTTTTAGGCAAATATTGCCGGGATGAGAAGCTATTTTCCTGGGAAACGGCGATTAAAAAGATGAGCTCACTGCCTGCCGACAAGCTGGGTTTAAAAGGCCGTGGCCGTTTACAGAAAGGCTGCTTTGCTGATATTGTGATTTTTGATCCTAAAACGGTGGCTGATATGGCCACTTTCACAGATCCGCATCAATTTGCCAGTGGAGTCGAGTATGTTTTTGTTAATGGCAGTCTTGCTGTGAAGCGCGGGGTTTATACTGGCAGCCGTCAGGGCAGCATCCTGCGGGCTTAAAGATTTGCGCTGCAAATGTGATACTGGTTTTATCTCTAATCTGCTGTAAAATACACTAATTATCAGCAAAAGAAAAAGGGGACAGGCATCTGTCCCCTTTTTTTCTTTATGTGTATTTTAACTGTTTAGAAGTCGCCGAAATCCTCGTCATCCAGCGGAATCACTTTCTCGGCAGTGATGGCTTTAGCTTTTGGTTTTGCGACGGCCTGCTGCGCTGCTCTGGGGGCGGCGGGGCGATGATGATACTGAGCAGCAGGTGCGGTGCGTCTGGCGGAGCTACGAACGGCGCTGTGGCTAAGGTTGAAGGAATTGACCAAAACGGTAAGTTCGCTGGCCTGGCTGTTGAGTTCTTCTGCTGCGCTGGCAGATTCTTCACTGTTTGCGGCATTCTGCTGGGTTACTTTATTTAGTTCTGCAACCGCTTGATTGACCTGCTCGATGCCAGTAGCCTGCTCTTTGTTGGCAGCGGCTATCTCTGCTACTAGATCATTCACTTTTGTAGCGCCACCGACAATCTGCTGGAGCAGTTTTGCCACTTCATCGGTTATCTGAACGCCTGCGTTGGCATTGCCAACTGAGCCTTCAATGAGGGATGTGGTGCTCTTTGCTGCTTCGGCGCTGCGCTGGGCTAGGGCCCGCACTTCCTCGGCAACCACCGCAAAGCCCCGTCCGGCATCGCCGGCTCTGGCGGCTTCCACAGCGGCATTGAGAGCTAATAGATTGGTCTGAAAGGCGATGTCATCAATGGTCTTGACGATCTTAGCTGTTTCATCGCTGCTGCCTTTGATTTTGCCGATGGCATCAGTCATCTTTTCCATCGCCTTATTGCCCTCATCTGCAAATTTGCGGGCTTCGGCGCTGAGGTTTCTGGCTTGGGTGGCATTGTCTGCATTCTGGTTTACCATTGAACTCATCTCTTCCAGACTGCTGCTGACCTCTTCCAGGCTGCTGGCCTGCTCATTGGCGCCTTCTGCCAGGCTCTGGCTGCCGCTGCTGATCTGACCGCTGGCGCTGCTGACCTGGTCTGCGGCTTCGGCAACCTGGCTCAAGGCCTGATCAAGATCCACAACAGCTTTATTGATGTCATTTTTAAAAACATCCAGATCGCCTTTGTAGTTGCCGGTGACTCTGGCGGTCATATCTTTTTGGGCTACGCGTTGCATTACAGAGGCGGCTTCGTTGACTGGCTCAATAACTGCGTCCAAGGTATCATTGACGCCTTTCACAATAGCACGGAAATCGCCCTGATGTCGGGTTTCCTCTGCCCTGGTGGCCAATTTGCCTTCTACAGCCGCTTTGGAAAGCATATTGGCGTCGGTAACCAGCAGATTAATCGCGTCAATGGCTTGATTGAGGTTGTTTTTAATCTCGTTGAAATCGCCATTGTAGCTGTCGGTGATTTTAGCGGGAATGTCGCCTTTTGAAATGCGGTCAACATAGTCTGCGGCCACGTTCAGAGGCCCAATAACTGCGTCCAAGGTATCATTGACGCCTTTCACAATAGCACGGAAATCGCCCTGATGTCGGGTTTCCTCTGCCCT
>DSDE01000120.1 GCA_011049095.1 Fidelibacterota bacterium | reverse complement strand
GGTGATTATTATACAATGTTGGCCGATGAAACAGTTTTTGCATTTCTTCGCAGTGACCTGAATGAGCGCATTTTGATTGTTATCCATCGCGGTGAAAGTGATAGAGAATTGAGTTTTGACCTGCCGGAAAGCTTAGATTTTCGCCGCATTGAACCCATTCTCGACAATCCACAAAAGCTGGATGTGAAAGGCAAACAAGTGACTTTGTCCCTCAAAGCGCTGACGTCTTATTATTTAAAAATAATTTAGGATTTGAAAAATGTTGGAAATTTCTAAAGAATTTACCTTTGATATGGCCCACCGGTTGGCGCTGCACTCTGGAAAATGCAAAAACCTCCATGGCCACAGCTACCGCCTCCAGGTCTTTCTCAGCAGTGAAAAAAACAGCCAGGGAATGATTGCTGATTTTGCCGAGATCAAAAATATGGTCAAAAAGGAGATTCTCTCTTTGCTTGACCATAGCACTGCCATCTGGAGTAAGGATGAAATGCTGATGAAAGCGATTCCGGAGTGCTTTAAAAGGACTGTTTTACCCTTTGAAACGACGGCTGAAAATTTGGCAGAATGGATTTTTGTCACCTTAGAGAAAAATGAACCCCGCATTTCGAAAGTTATTTTATGGGAAACGCCGGCCAGTCAGGCCATTTATACAAGATAAATGAAATCTTTTACAGCCTCCAGGGAGAAGCTTTCTGGCAGGGAACGCCAGCGGTTTTTCTCCGCTTTAGCGACTGTAATCTCCGCTGCCCCTTTTGTGACACCGAGTTCCTCTCTGGAAACATAATGTCTGTGGCGGAAATTCTTGAAAATATTGCCCAATATCCGGCCAGACGCGTTATTTTTACCGGTGGTGAGCCGCTGATGAATGATACCTTTCCCATCGCATCGGCTTTAAAATCAGCCGGATACATTCTCCATGTGGAAACAAACGGCATGTTTGAACCCGGACATACACTCTTTGACTGGGTTAGCGTTTCCCCAAAAAATAAACGATTAAAAATCATACATTGTGATGAAGCCAAGATTCTTTTGGGCAGGGGAGAGGCGGCGGAGCTGTTTGGGCTCAGCGCCAATCACTATTTCATTTCCCCCAAAAATCCCACCCATTCCGAAAAAATTGGCTCAGCAGGGAGCGTCCTCACCGATGCAGAAACCCTGCAATATTGCATCGAATATGTAAAACAGCATCCGCAATGGAGACTTTCCGTGCAGTTGCATAAATATTTAGGAATACGCTAATGGAAAAAGCCATCGTTTTGCTGAGTGGTGGACAAGACAGCGCCACCTGCCTCTTCTGGGCTAAGGAGAAATTTCCCCTGGCAGATGCCCTTTTCATTCATTATGAGCAGCGCCATAAGATTGAATACCAGAGCGCTCGGAATCTGTGCCAGCAAGAGAAAGTTTTTCTCCACGAGCTTTCAGTTCCGGCATTTAAAGAAATCGGCGGCACCGCGATGATCGAGGAAAAGCTGATCACCAATCCAGAACATGGCATTCCCAATACTTTTGTGCCAGGCCGGAATATCCTCTTTCTGACTCTGGCGGCAGCTCTGGGCTATAAACTCAATGCCAGCAACCTGGTCATCGGTGTGAATGAAGCTGATTACAGTGGATACCCTGATTGTCGCAGCGATTTTATCCGGCAGATGGAGAAAACACTGAGTCTGGGAATGGATTTCCGCCTGACGATTCACACACCGCTGCAGTTTCTCGATAAATCACAGATCTGGGAGCTTTCTTATCAGCTTGGCGTAATGGAGCGCATCGTGAAAGAAACCCATACCTGCTATATCGGTGATCATACGACCCTGCATGAATGGGGCTATGGCTGCGGCACTTGTCCTGCATGCAAGCTTAGGGCAAACGGGTATTTTAAGTTTCTGGAACGGCAAAAAAATAAAGACCTGCCAAAAGAGCCAAAAAAGAGTGGAGAATGAGATGATGATCAAAAACCAGAAAGATATTCCCATTATCAAATGCGACAGCTTGGAAGGGCTGGGATAATAGATTGCCATTGGAGCTAACGACGGTTCAAAAGAGATTGTAATGCGCTATTTTACCCTTCAGCCGTAAACTTCGTCGCCTCATATTGCCCAATCCCCAGCTAATCAGGATTGAAGCTGGCGATGGCAGCGCCGCCGACCACGAAGGCAATGAACACGCGGATGACTTTCTTTATGATGAATTTGATGACAATTCTGTCGTCAAAATTTTGTCATTATTTTGTCCAGATTCTGGCGCTTAGAGCGCCATTTTGTGCCCTGAATCCCATGGCAGAGCGTCATTTTACATCCAGAATTGGCAATATTTTTTATAAGCCACGAGCATCCCTTCATCAGTCTCAAAAAGCCCATTTTCCACCCTGTATTTTTGAGGTCCGCCTAAATACAATTTTTTAAGCAAGCCTGAATTATTAAATGATAAAAAAAAAAGGGAACGGAGACGCTCCCTTTTTTTTATCATTTAGTCGGGAAATCAGTAATCTTCTCTTGTAACGTCAGTCCAGGGTATTGGAAATTTAGGAAACTGCGCGACAATAGACCGAATCACTTCGGTCGCTTCGGCTTTTTTTGCAAAGCTGCCAACTCTGACCCGATACCATATTTGATCGCTTTCTTTAAAATATGCCCTTTGGACGTATGCATCAAAACCTTTGCCTTTGAGCTGGTCTGCAACACCGAGAGCTTGGTTATATGTTTTGAAGCTGGCAACCTGAATTGTAAAAGAGCCATCTTTCTTTGGAATTGAGACAGCATCTTTACTTGCTTTGGCAGGCGCAGGCTGGCTTGTTTGAGGCCTTGGGGCGCTTTTTTGCTCGGCGCTGGGTGTTGGAGCGCTTTTCCAGCTTTCACTCTCAGGGGCTTTTGTGGCAGCGGCTGCTTCTTCTTTCTTTGCTGGCGCTACGGCTGCTGCAGTTTTGTCTGGCTCAGGCTTGACCACTCGTTCAGGCACGACGACTTGTCCCGCAGAAGGTGTGCCTTCTGGAACTGTGACTTCAAAGACAAATATTTCGTTTGTCTCTTTTCCATTGATGTCAACCAAAGCTACAATCACCTCATATTTGCCAGAAACATCTGGCACAAAACTTACGGCTTCCGCATCATCTGAGGGCAAAAAATCCCTCGGGTCCAATCGGCTGTCTGCTGGTTTTGTTTTAAAAGCCCACAAATATTTTACCACATTTTCCGGCGCTTTGCTTACGGAAATATCAATGACTTCACCGACAACACCTGCTTGCTTTTTTGCACAGCCGGAAAAAGCCATAAACGTAATCAGAAACACCATCACTAGGCTGGAATACTTCCTCATTCTCTTACCCTCCTGGGTTATTTATTAGTTTTCTATCCATTCGTAATAATGTCTTGATTTGTAAAGAAAAAAGCAATTTCTTTTTGTGCGTTTTCGGCGGAGTCTGAGCCATGAACCGCGTTTTTGCTCATATTTTCCGCAAAAAGTTTACGAATTGTGTTTGCATCAGCTTGCAAGGGGTTTGTGGCTCCAATTAATTCACGCCAGGCATTTACGGCATTTTCTTTTTCTAAAACCAAAACAATAGATTTCCCGCTGCTCATAAAACGGGTCAGATCGGAAAAAAAAGGGCGCTCTCGGTGCACCTCATAAAATGCCTCGGCCACGGTCTGGGTCATTTTTACCTGTTTTAGACCTCGAATTATAAATTTCTCCTGAATGATTCGGTCAATGATTTTACCAGTATGGCCATTGGCCACAGCATCAGGTTTTATTATCGCAAAGGTCAGTGACATATTATCTTCCTCAATAGTTCTTTGATTACTCAGATTATTCAGACCAGAATTTCCTTAATCTTTTTTCCGATTTCAGCTGGGTTATTGACCACGTGGATGCCAGCTTCGGTCAGAATTCGCATTTTTTCTGCAGCAGTACCTTTGCCTCCAGAAATAATTGCGCCAGCGTGTCCCATGCGGCGTCCGGGAGGGGCAGTTTGACCGGCAATAAAAGCGACGATGGGTTTGCTGAAGTTTTTCTGCGCCCACAAAGCGGCTTCTTCTTCAGCGCTTCCACCGATTTCCCCAATCATTATAACTGCTTCGGTCTGATCATCTTCTTCAAAAAGTGTGAGAAGGTCAATATAGTTGGTGCCGATAATTGGATCGCCGCCAATACCAATACTGGTAGATTGGCCAAAACCTTCTGCGCCGACCTGAGCCACCGCTTCATAAGTTAGGGTACCGCTTCGGCTGATGATGCCAATGCTCCCCTGCTGATGGATGAAACCGGGCATAATGCCGATTTTTGCCTTTCCAGGAGAGATAATACCGGGA
The DNA here is from genome assembly GCA_011049095.1 of Fidelibacterota bacterium. GTDB lineage: Bacteria > Fidelibacterota > Fidelibacteria > Fidelibacterales > DSDE01 > DSDE01. The sequence goes on along the minus strand of DSDE01000120.1, from coordinate 1,172 downwards.
CAATTGGGGCCGATAAGACGGGTTTCATGTTTGCTTAAATATTCTTTAACTTTAATCATATCTTTTAAGGGAATGCCTTCGGTGATGGCTACGACCAGATCAAGTCTTGCATCTATAGCTTCTATGATACTGTCTGCCGCATAAGCCGGTGGAACAAAAATGATGGATGTATTGGCGCCCTCTTTTTCGACGGCTTCAGCAACTGTATTAAAAACTGGTCGGTCGAGGTGAGTTTGACCGCCTCTACCTGGTGTGATGCCGCCAAGCACTTTGGTGCCATATTCGATCATCTGGCTGGCGTGAAAGCTTCCTTCTTTTCCTGTGAAACCCTGCACAACCAAGCGGGTCTCTTTTCCTGCTAAAATGCTCATATACTCCTCTTTATAATTGGGATACTGCTTTGACAGCTTTTCTGGCTGCTTCATCTAGGTTTTCGGCCACGATAAAGTCCATATCCGATTTACTTAACAGTTCTGCAGCTTCTTCTGCATTGGTTCCGGCGAGTCGCACGACAACAGGCACGGCAACTTTCACTTGGTGGAGTGCGTCAATAATGCCCTGGGCCACTCGGTCGCAGCGTACAATACCACCAAAGATATTGATGAGAATGGCTTTCACATTGGGGTCTGAAACGATAATTTTAAAGCCATTGGCCACGGTTTCAGAATTAGCTACACCGCCTACATCGAGAAAATTTGCTGGTTCGCTGCCATAATGCTTGATAATATCCATTGTGGCCATTGCCAGGCCAGCGCCATTAACCATACAGCCAACTTCTCCGTCCAGCTTGATGTAATTAAGGCTAAATTTGCTGGCCTCCACCTCCATCGGCTCTTCTTCAGCAAAATCGCGGTATTCTACAATGTCGGGATGCCGAAAGAGGGCATTGTCATCAAAATTGATCTTGGCATCCAGGGCTAAAACATCCCCTTCCTTTGTAAGCACCAAGGGATTTATTTCGGCCAGAGAGGCGTCGGTGGCTTCATAGGCTTTATAGAGTGCTGTGAGGAATTTGATTCCATTCTTAAATTGCACGCCTTCCAGACCTAAAGCAAAGGCCAGCTTACGCACCTGAAAGGGCATTAAGCCCACGGCGGGATCAATGAACTCTTTGATAATTTTTTCCGGTGTCTTTGCCGCCACCTTCTCGATTTCCATACCGCCTTCTGTAG
>DSDE01000037.1 GCA_011049095.1 Fidelibacterota bacterium | reverse complement strand
GACCTGGACCGTGGTGAATCAGCAGAGTGTGAAACCGGTGATTGGCGCTGTCTCGCTCGTACCTGCTGCACCCAACAGCGAAGACAGCCTGATCTTTACCGTCACCGCCACCGATGAACAAGGTTTGACAAAAGTCACCCTTTTTAAAGTTTTTGCCGGCGATACCAGCGAGGCGGCTATGCTTTCCATCGGGAATGATCAGTTTCGAGTGAAAGTATCTCCCACAGGCGCAGCCGGAGATCTTGTTTTCTGGGCATTGGCTGAAAATCAGGCAGGGCTGACGGCAAAAAGCGCCGTCAGCGGCGTGACTGTCACTGAACCACCAGTGATTCTGACCATTCGCAATGTGCGGGAAAATTTCGACTTCTACAATGGCAAGACTGTCACCCTTCGCGGTGTGGTCACCATTGGCGCCGGCTTGCTGAGAACTGATCGTCTTTCCGGCTATTTTCAGGATAATTCCGGCCGAGGAATGAATATCTACAGTCAGACGCTTTACAGCCAGCTCAGACGTGGCGCTGAAGCCGAATTAACCGGTAAAATCGTTGATTTTGGCGGTGTCATTGAGCTGGAATTGAGCCAGGCGCCAGTCATTTTAAATGTGGATACCTCAGTTCCCGATGCGCTGGAAATTCCCGTGGAAGATATTCTCTGGAATCCGGCTGAATATGAAGGAACGCTCCTGAGAATAAAAGGCCGCATCACCAGCCGGGCAGATAACATCGGCGGCGGCTCCAATGTCACCATTGACGACGGCACCTCGCCCATCACGGTGCGCATCTGGAACAGTGCCGGCATTTTGGTGGATGTGGCCGGTGATATCGTGAATCCTTCCCTGGACTCGCTGCTGCAGGTTGGCAATCGGGTAAATATGGTGGCTGTGGGGGGACTTTACAGCGGCGCGGCTCAGCTTCTGGGCGCTTATGCAGAAGATTTTCAGCCCTGGACCGATGGCGTGGAAGGCGATGGCAGTTTCTCCCTGAAAACAGCGCCTTATCCCTTTGTCCCCTCTGCCGGTGAAAGAATTCAGATTATTTATGCCTACCCTTCCGATTCGCGGGTGATTCTGAGAGTCTATTCGCTGAATGGCCAGTTTGTAAGCACCATTGCCGACGACTATCAGGGTATGGCTTTTGAGAAAACAATTTACTGGAATGGCCGGGATGAGCTGGGCCGGCTCGTGGCGCCGGGAACTTATCTCATCCATTTGGAAATGACCAACCGCAGCACCGGCGATAAAAAAGCAGCCATCGCGCCGGTGGTGGTAGCCGGGAGGTGGAATTAATATGAAAAAACGACTTTTATCAGGACTCCTCCTGAGCGCCTCAATGGCTTTGGGACAGGTTTTTACGGATTTAGGTACAGCGGCGGCAGCTCAGGCCGGTTCAGGTGACGCCACAGTTGCCGCAGAATCTTCTGTCTGGAGCTATGCCGTCAATCCTGCCGGCTTTAGCAATGTTGAGGGAATACAGGTGGGTGTGACCCACTTTCGCCCATATCAGGAAAGCTTTGTGCAAGTGAGCCGCTTTTCAGCTAGCTTCAGCAGCAAATCCTGGGGCGCTTTCAACCTCCATGGCGATATGAATCAGGTGAAATATGGCGGCAATGATCTCAGCTCAGAAATTTCCGCCGGCCTCAGCCATGCCTTTTTTCTCCAGAAGGACCTTCGCTCCAGTCTGGCTTTTGGCTACAGCATCAATTTCCTCTCAGTGGGCTATGGCGAAAAAAGCGCCGGTTACAGTGGTGATGGTTCTGATGGTTTGACCCTCTCTTCCGGGCAGGCTGTGGGCATTGATCTCGGTTTGCAGGCTTCCATGCGCAACCGCTCCTGGATGGGGATTTTTATTCAGAATGTGAATCAGCCGGTGATGGGCAGCGGCGCAATAGATTACCACGCCGCCCGCAAGGTGGTGGTGGGCGCTGGATATATGCCTTATTACGGGCTCTTGAGCTCCTTGGCCGTGGAAAAAGCTTTTGGCGGCGATTTTCAGTATAATGCCGGACTTGATTATCAGGTTTTGCAATGGCTCAGCATTCGCGCCGGACTTAATACCTATCCCAGTCAGCTCTCTCTGGGTGCCGGTCTCAACTGGAAAGGATTTTCTCTGGATTATGCTTTAGTGAATCATCCTGTTTTGCCGGCGACGCATCTCCTCAGCTTTGAATTTAATATAACGAAATAGCCTATGAAAAAGCTAAGTAATATTCTAAAAGGAACAGCGCTGCTGCTTTTGATGACGGCGCTGCTTTTTCCATCAGAAAAAATTGATCTCAACAGCGAAGACCTGACGCTGCTTGAAAGCCTGCCCGTCTCTGAGCAGGCCATCGAAGCGTTGCTGGATTTTCGCTATCATCATAGTTATTTCAACAGTATTTATCAGGTTCAGCAAATCAAGGGCATCACTTACGATGAATTTCTCATTATCAAGGAGAAAGCGGCGGTTTATCCGCTTGTGCGGGATGCCAGTGAACAACAGATGGAGGATAATTATTTCCGCATTGAGCAGATGACTTTTTCCGATGGCAGCTCTGAGGGACTGGTGGACCGCTGGATTGCGCTCCTATCCAATCCTGTGAATGTCAACGAGATGGATTATTATAGCCTCATGAATTTGCCGGGAGTTTCACCGGTGGATGCCCAAGCGGTGGTTCGCCATCTTTCAGAAGGAAATGAAATCAAAAGTGCCCGGGACCTTCGCAGCCTGGAAGGCATTTCCTACTACGGCTACCGCAATATCAGCAATTATGTGCAGTATGAGCCGATGGCTCATTCCCGTTGGAGCGGCAGCTTCAACAGCACTATTAAAAATGTAGCGCTGAATATCGTACCCGATGACGATCCAGAAGCGCTCACCGAATTTGCTGTGAATCAAGTGCCGCTGGATGTTTTTCACAAGGGACAGCTCCGTTACGGCAACCAAGCCGAAATTGGCATTGCCTATACCCGCGCACTCAGTCAGCCCGATTTTTATTATTATCTCTCAGCAGACTCTTCATTAAAAATACCGGCGTTCAAGGCTTATGCCGCTTTGAAAGATATTCGGCTGCCGCTGGGAAAAATCAAATCGCTCATCATCGGTAACTATATCGCCAGCTTTGGGCAGGGTGTGGTGATGGAAAGCGTGGATTATTTTACGCCGCGGAAGTCAGGCTACGGCTGGCGAAAAAGGCTCAGCGGTGTGGAAGGCGACATCTCCCGCAATGAATCCTATTCTTTGAGAGGGCTCGCTTTGGAATATCAGGTGGGCAATCTCTTTCTCACCCCCTTTTTCAGCTATACGCCCCGTGATGCCATAGTGAATGCCGACTCCACTTTCTCAACCCTGATCCGAATGTCGCCAAGACTGGATTACGGCCTCTACGGAACTTTCCCCACAAAGCTCACCAATTCGGTAAATGAGATGCTCACTGGCGCCAATATTCGCTGGCAGATAACTCCCGGCACCCATCTGGGGCTTAATTTCTACGAAAGTCTCTATGACCGGGAGCTGGATATGCAGCTTGAAACCATCGTCATGGAAAGCAATCTGAGCCGTTTCATCACCTCCATCGGCAATTCCGCCGATCCGGAAATCGCCGCCATGTATGAATCTTACGGCACCAGCGGCCTATGGACAGAAGCGAGAAGTTTTCGTCGCGTCATGGGAATGGATGCCTCCACCGTCATCAATAATATCGTCCTCCAGGGAGAAATCGGCGTGCTGGACAAAGATGGAAAAATCGGTGATTTCAGCAGCGATGCTTTTGCCTGGACGGTAAACAGCTACTGGCAGTTTGCCAATTTTAATATCCTGCTCCTGTACCGTGATTATGATCTGGGTTTTGACAATCCCTATCAGCGCTCATTCTCTAATTATCAGCGCTATAAAAGTACCATTTTTGAGGATGTCTTCTATCTGAACAATCCTTCGATGGGCTTTCTCTACAGCGGCGCGTCCCAGCCTCAGGCCGAAAGGGGCTTCTACTACAGCATCAGATATCAGCTCAGCCGAGCCCTGCTGACCACCATTGAGCACGACATCTGGAGCCGCGTGGCGGATGAAGCGAAATACAATCGCCTGGTAGCTTCTTTAGAATATCGTCCGGTCTTCAATTATCGTATCCGTCTGCGGCAAAAATGGCAAAGCCGTTTTGCCCAAAATGAACTGGCGCCCACCGGTTACAACAGCAGCGAGACCCGTCTGGAAGCGACCATGCGGATGAGCCGCTTTAACTCCTTTTCCACCATGTTGATTTACAGTTTTACCGAATTTGATCCCCGTCCCCGTCTGATGGAAGACCCCGTCACCCGTGGCCAGGCTTATGTCGGCAATGCCGGTTCACCAAGTCGCGCCATCGCCGGCACCCTGACCCATAATTTCAACGAGCGCCTTAAATTGATGGGCTCGATGATGATTTACGAGGGCTTTATCTGGAATTTTGAAGACACCGATTTTCGGGTTTACAATAGTGTCACGCAGGCTTTTCACGGCTATCTCGCCCTCTTCAGCCGCATCAATGACAATTTCTCCATTCGCTTTAAATACAGCTTCGACAGCCATTTGCCGGTGTCAAATATTCCCAAAGCGCTGGTTCGCTATGACGGCGACACCGATTTGGGACCCAATGATCGCGTTCCGGCGACGGAATATCACTATACGAAACCAATCTGGTCGGTGACCGAATCGTCTGACTTCCGGCTCCAGCTTGATTATCGCTTTTAGTAAAGGACATTTTTATGAATAGAAAAATCAAAATTGGATTCACAACGCTGTTATTAAGCGGTGCGCTGAGCGGACAGGCTTTTTTTGAAAGAGCTTTTCTACCTCAGCCTGATAATCACAACGGCCGGGCGCTGGCCCTGGGCGGTGTCAGTGAAGGTTCTGCCGGCAACAGCGATGCCTTGACTGTAAACCCGGCCCTGCTCCTTGCCGAAGGTGAAGGTCTCACTATTTTTGCCAAAGCCCGCGGCCGGCAGCTCAAAGAAAGGCGCAGCTATCCGGTGGTGGATACCTTCAACGATTTTCTGGCTGACAATGTTTATGTCAGCAACACAACGGTCACTGGAGACGGCGGGTTTGGGCTTACTTACAGCTCAGACAAATGGGCGGTGGCAGCAAGCTATACCCTCAACACAATAAGCAACTATGATTATAAAGAAGAAGTCCGCTCCTCCGGCTATGACTACAACCGTGATCCGCTGGCAGGCTATCACGCTGTGGAATTTGCGTCTGAGCTGCAGAATATGAGTTTCGGCGCCGCTTACACAATATGGAAAAGCTGGCAGGCAGGATTCGCAATTTCTATCCTCAGCGGCGGCAATCTCTCCGATGGCTTTGGGGTGATTCCCATTCGTAAAGAGCCTCGCCTGGCTTCACAGGACAGCACATTTTTTCCAAGTGAATACAGCATAGATGCCGTCAGCGATTATCATTTTGGCTTTTCGGGAGAATTGACATCGCGCCTGAAACTCAATGCTTCCATATCGCTGCCCGGTGAATTGACCCAGCATGAACT
>DSDE01000076.1 GCA_011049095.1 Fidelibacterota bacterium | reverse complement strand
GTGTTAAATTGAAAAATGGGGTAGTCTCATTTCCAGATGTGGAAATCCCCGGCATAGGCGTGAAGCCTGATCCCGATTTTTTAAAAACAATTACCCCCCTTTAAGTTTTCTAAAGGTATAAATGAAAGAGCATATTGATAAGGTTCCGGTACTTACACATTTTGATACGGTATATACAAAGTACCATTCAAAAAAATACTGTTTCTTTGGCGGATATGACTACCATCGCCTGGGGTCTAACCCGGCTATTATCGCTGAAATGCATAGCGCTGCCCTGACCTATGGTCTTAATAGCAGCGGCAGCAGACAAACCACCGGCACCCATCCCCTGCATCTCCAACTGGAGAAAGCCATTGCAGATTTCACTGGACATGCGGCAGCTATTCTCACTAATAGCGGCTATCTGGCTAATATCACTGCGCTTTTGGCTTTGCAAAATCAATACAGCCACTTTTTTTTCGATGAGAAAATTCATCCAAGTATTCGTGATGCAATGCGTCTCTGCGCAACTCCTAAAGTGGCATTTTTACACCAATCAGTAGAAGATTTAGAGATAAAGACTAAAGAGCTTGCCAAAAGTGAAAATTTCCGGCCATTAGTCTTAAGCGAAGCTACCGGCACTATCTACGGAATTATCTCACCGGTGGAAAAGTACACCCAATTGGCGGAAAAATATGGCGGCAAAGTTTTTATTGATGAAGCACACACATTAGGCGTTTTGGGAAAAACAGGCAGAGGGCTTGCTGAACGGGCTGCTTTGTCTGCTGAAAAGCGGCTTTCTGTAGGCACCTTAAGTAAGGCATTTGGCGTTTTTGGTGGATTTGTCTGCGGCACAGAAGAAGAAATTGCAGCTATGCGCAAAGTGAATGCCTATGTTGGCAGCTCAGCTTTTCCCCTAAATCTTGCCGCTGGCGCTATAAAAAGTATCCAAATCATTTCTGAGGGACCATCAATGGTGATGAACTTGCAGGAAAAGGCGTTGACTGCCAAAAAGCAGCTTAATGAATGGGGCATTTCACACCCGATTTATGAAACACCGGTTATTGCGATTCTGCCAAAATCTGATGATGAGAAGGATTCTCTTTTTCAGAGCCTGAAAGAATATGAGATTTTCCCAAGTTATATTAATTATCCAGGCGGGCCGGCTAATGGTTATTTTCGCTTTGCTTTAAGCAGTGCTCACAGTAATGAGCAAATAGACTCTCTAATCACCGCCATAAGAAAGGGATTGCAAAAATAAACGAGATTAGCGCGTTATCCCTTATTCCACCGCTTCTGGCAATTATTCTTGCCCTTTGGAAAAAAAATGTTTTTCTGGCTCTTTTTGCCGGACTCTTTTCAGGCTATCTTATTCTGGAAGGCGGGGCGATATTCTCTGCGCTGGATGCCACATTTTATGCAATGGTTGCTGTTTTTGCCGATACTGACAATGCCATAATCATCTTTATGGTTTTGTTATTGGGGAGTGTTACGCATCTTATCGAGCAAAATGGCGGAATCAATGGATTTGTTCAGCTTATGACGGAAAAACGGAGCATTATCGGCAGCAGGAAGGCCGCCCAGTTTTTTACATGGATTATGGGCTTGCTGGTTTTTACCTCCGGAACCTTGAGCACACTCCTGACTGGCGCTATCGCTCGACCTCTCAATGATGCACTGAAGGTTTCTCACGAAAAGGCAGCTTTTATCGTCCACAGCACATCCACTCCGGTGTGTGTACTGATCCCCCTAAGCGGCTGGGGCGCTTTCATGATTGGGCTCATAAAAGCTCAGGACATACCCAATGCTACTGAAGTGCTGGTGCAGAGTATTCCCCTGAATTTTTACGCCATTATCACTGTTTTTATCATTCCCCTGATTATTTTTTCGGGTAAGGATTGGGGACCGATGGCTCGGGCAGAAAAAAGGGCTAAAGCGCTTGGGGAATTAGATGAGCCAGGGAAAGGCTACAGCTTGCACACGGAAAAGGCCAAAGCGTTGCCAGTCTCCAGTTTTTGGAATATGCTCATCCCCATCGCGGCAATGCTTATTGTTATTCTTGGCGGACTCATTATCACTGGAAAGGGGAGCATTCTCCAGGGAGATGGAATCAAAGCTATTATGTGGGGTGTCATTATCACCTTGTTAATAATTGCTATTCAGGTCAAAACGCAGCGACTGATGACAATGGGAGAATTTGGCCACAAGCTGGTGAATGGTGCCGGTCCAATGCTGACTGTTGCTTTTATTTTGGTATTGGCTTTTTCTATGGGCTCGCTGGTTCAAACCCTGGGAACAGGCCAATTTCTGGCAGCAAAGCTCCATAATTTTGTCAGTGCAGCCTTTTTGCCTGCTATCATTTTCCTGGTAGCCGCTATTATCTCCTTCAGCACCGGCAGCTCGATGGGCACGATGGCTGTGGTGATGCCTCTGGCTATGCCCCTGGCTATGACGCTGGGTGTTGCTTCGGCTTTGGCCGCCGCTGCTGTCTTTAGCGGAAGTATCTTTGGCGACCATGGATCCCCTATATCTGATACTACCATTATGAGCTGCTCAACCACGGGCTGCGATGTGATGGACCACATCAAAACACAACTTCCGTATGCCCTTGTATTTGCTGCTTTCGCCGCTCTTTTCTATCTTTTTGCCGGTTTTTTGACTCAGATATGAGCAAGCGAGTGGAGCCCAATATGGACCTAATTGATTTTGATCGAAAGGCACGTTCTACGGGAAAATGGCTATGCGGCGTTGATGAAGCAGGCAGAGGGCCTATAGCTGGTCCTGTTACCGCTGCAGCAGTCATTTTTGAAGAAGGGCAGGAGAATGAGCTGATTCGTGACAGCAAAAAAATGACAGAAAAACAGCGGGAAGCAGCTTACGAGTGGATTATTCAAAATGCCAGGGCGTATGCCATTCAGTCTGTAGGAGTTCAGCAAATAAAAGAAAAAAATATATTGGGAGCTACGCTTCAGGCAATGGAGCAAGCAGTCGGGCAACTTAGCATTCAGCCAGACCTGGTTTTGATTGATGGCTCAGTGGCGCCAAGTGGCATTCTCAATGGACGGGCTGTGGTTGACGGCGACGCCAAATCTTTCTCAATTGCAGCCGCATCAATTCTGGCGAAAGTGACCCGAGACCGAATTATGGTCAAGTGGGATAAAGTATTCCCAGGCTATGGCTGGAAAAAAAATCGAGGCTACGGTACGGCTGAGCATTTAAAGGCAATCAATAACCTTTGGCCAACGCCCCTTCATCGCAGCGATTTTGCGCCAGTCAGAGATTTTCAATACCCTGCCAGCCCCACCAAACAGCAAATTGGATTCTGGGGAGAAAACCAAGCTGCCTATTATATGATTCGAAAAGGCGCTCGATTTATTGATCGTAATATTCATGTAGGAAAGTGGGGAGAAATAGATATCCTTTTAAAAATGGGGGAACTCTATATTGTTGCTGAAGTAAAAACCCGTGGTCCAAGAGACCGGTATGACCCAATGGAATGGTACACAAAACGTAAAATCAATCACATCCTCGACGCCACTGAGCATTGGTTTCGAATTGCAGGTATCGCCGAGTATGAGGTGCGAATTGATGCCATCGTTGTTTATGCAGACCAATGGCGCAAAGCAAGAATTGAACATTTTGAAGACATTGTTCATTAAAGGAGAGTTATGATTGATAAATGGCGGGCCTATCGGGCCAGAAAAGAGCAGCAAAAAGAGTATTTGCGAAATATGACAAAGAAAGAACGATTTATTTATGAAGTAAAATCTTGGACTTATGTCATCATTGCTGTCTTTTTCATTCGAGCAGGTATTATCGAAGCTTATCAGATACCTACCGGCAGCATGGAAACAACCATTAATGTGGGCGATTTTCTTTTGGGAAATAAATTTATTTACGGAGCCCGAACGCCAGATTGGGTTGGCATCCCCTTTACCAGAATTGGCTTTGATATTCCTCATCTGCGCTTGCCGGCTTTTCGGCAGCCTAAAAGCGGTGATGTGATTATTTTTAAATTTCCCCATGACCCCTGGACCAACTACGTGAAACGGTGTATCGCTGGCCCCGGCGATTCATTGAAAATTGTTGATAAGGTCCCCTACATCAATAATAAGCGATTTTCAGACCCCAAGCATAGTATTATTGATTATGGTAATATACTGAATAAAGATTATACTGAGCCGAATATTTTTCCCAGGGGTCATGGCAATCGCGATCAGTTTAAGGCCCTCTATATTCCAAAAAAAGACGACCTTATAAATGTTGACGATGTGTCGCCAGATTATATTTATAATATCATGACGATGGATGGACATAAGGTTGATTACCGGTTTGGTAATTTCTATGTAGATGGTAAAGCAATACACAGCTATCTGGTGGAGCAAAACTACTATTTTATGATGGGTGATAATCGCGACAACAGTTTTGACAGCCGCTATTGGGGGCTTGTTCCCCATAAATATGTTATGGGGGCTCCGCTGATACTTTATTTTAGCTGGGATAAAAACCAGCCCATTTGGAAAGTGCATAAAAAAATCCGTTGGTGGAGATTGTTGCACACTGTAAGCTAAGCCTTTTGAAGAAAATCAGCCTCTATCTCCATATCCCTTTTTGCGCCCAGCGCTGCCATTACTGTGATTTTTACAGCAGCACAAAGATAAGCAGTTGTGGAGAACAATTTCTCGAATCAATCAGAAAAGAGTTGGTCTGGCAGAAAAATCGTTTTCAAGAGAGTGTTCAATTGCAGACAATCTATTTTGGTGGTGGAACGCCAAATCTTTTTGCTCCGGGAGCGCTCCTTTCTCTTTTGGAAACTATCAGCCGCAATTTTCTAATAAGACAGGATTGTGAAATAACGATAGAGATGAATCCAGAATTTGTGCCAAACGCAGAGGGCTTGCAAAGCTTGAGGGAGGGAGGCTTCAACCGCATTTCTATTGGCGCCCAGAGCGCAAATGATAATGAGCTGCGTTTTTTAGGCCGGATTCATTCTCACGAAAGCACATTGAAAGCTGTAGATGCCGCTCGAAAAGCTGCTTTTGAGAATATATGTCTGGACCTGATCTGGAATATTCCAGGACAGACAGAAAAGCAGCTGCAGCATACTCTGGAAACATTTATAGAGCTGGAACCGAGCCACATCTCAGCCTATAGCCTCAGCGCAGAAGAAGGCACGCCATACGCCGCTCTTATCGAGAACGGAGAGATTGCAGAAAATCCCGAAACAATTGGGAATATTTTTTTTGAGCAGGTGCACGATGAATTGGAAAAAGCTGGTTTTGAGCATTATGAGATTTCCAATTTTTCCCAGGCAGGGAAGCGTTCAAAGCATAATCAAAGCTACTGGCTGGGTGATGACTATCTTGGCTTGGGACCTTCTGCACATAGTAAATTGGGAAAACGGCGCTTTTGGCACGATGCAAAGCTTCTCTCCTACATAGAAAAAGCATCAAAGAATGATTTTACACCTGACGGAGATGAAGAAATAACAAGGCAAATTGAACTTGAGGAGTTGATTTTACTTCGGCTCCGCACCAAAGAGGGGCTTAAACTTACAGATTTTACAAAATGGGAACGAGAAAAACTTCTATAT
>DSDE01000148.1 GCA_011049095.1 Fidelibacterota bacterium | reverse complement strand
TGCCACAACAAAAAATCTCCAACCTATAAAGCAATTGATTTTGCTGAAGAGATCAAAAAACTGAAATAATTGACACTGGAAAATCCTTAAAAAGCGGCCTGTTATCAGGTCGCTTTTTTTGTGGGGCGTTTTATTATTGCGACAATAAAGCCAGTGTAAATTGTTCATAAATTTTTCAAGTGAAAATTGTATATTTCGGGCAATGGAAATTTTCATCTACTCCTTATCAATACCTTTCAGAATTCTTGTTCCGGCTCTTTATGGAGTATCTTTTGTGTTTTATTTGGTCTATTTTAATTCAGGAAAACAATACTCCCGCCAATATGGATACCTCACCGTTGCTATTGCCGCCACTTTCCATATCATTTATCTCGTTGGCCGAGGCCTTCATAACAGACATTTCCCCATCACCAACACCTTTGAATCTTTCTCGATGCTTGCTATGAGTATTGCACTGATCTACTTATTGCTGGAAAAGATACGCCATGAGGGCAAAACCGGACTCTTTTTCATTGGAATCGCTTTTTTATTTCAGCTTTTTGCATCGACTTTTATGATAGATGAATCTGCTCACAATCTTCTTTTAGCCAATCCCATTTTCGGTATTCATACACTTTTCACGCTGCTTGGCTTGACGGCTTTGGCAATTTCAGCGATTTATGGCCTTATGTACTGGATGCTGGCCAAAGAAATAAAAGCCCACCGATTCGGAAAAATCTACACCAATCTGCCCCCGCTTAAAAGTGTGGAGGATTTGGGCCGTACAGCTAGTCTCATCGGTCTCATCCTTCTCGGTATCGGCATATTGCTGGGTCACTATATGGCTTCTCTGGAATTTGGCTACTTCTTTGTCCTGGACGCAAAAATGATTGTAGCTGATCTTGCCTGGCTGGCTTATACGATTGGCTGGATTTTTGTCGTACGCTATCGTCTTTCCGGTCTTAGAATGAGCCGCATCGCTTTTTGGGGATTTGTCATCTTTTTCATATCAATGATTTTCATAAATATTTTTGGAGATACTTTCCACAAATTTAGCTGATGAAATCATATCATATCATATTACTGGGCTGGAGCCACGAGAATGCTCCCATTGATTTTCGCGACAAACTTACTCTGAATCGCGAAGAATCTGAGAGCTGCATTCGCAACTTGCGTGATAATGAATCACTCTCAGAATTTGCCATCCTTTCTACATGTAACCGAACAGAGTTTTACGGGCTCTCAGCTTCGATAAATAATTTTCGGGAAATTATTCTGAGCTATTATCAAAAAGAGCGTGGACTAATAATCACAGAAGCCGATCCCAGCCCCAGATTTCTCCTGGATGAAGATGCCATCTTGCATCTTTTTGCCGTGGCTGCAGGAATGAAATCTATGGTTTTGGGAGAAAATCAGATTTTAGCCCAGATAAAGTCAGCTCTGGAAATACTACAGCAACAAGATAAAAAATCGCCTGTACTCCACAGACTCTTTCAAGATGCTATTCGTGCCGGAAAAGCAGTTCGCTCCGAAACTGCACTCTGCGAAGGCGCTGTCAGCGTAAGTTATGCCGCTGTCGAGCTGGGAAAAAAGATTTTTCGGAATTTCGAAAAACGAAATATTCTGCTGATTGGCGCTGGAGAAACTGCCGAACTGACTGCATTGCATTTTCAAAAAAATGGCGGAAAGAGCTTTATGATCGTCAACCGCAATCTGGAAAACCGCAACAGGCTGGCCAACGCGCTAAACGGGCAAGGATATTCTCTCGAAGACTTACCGGATATTCTGCCTATGGCCGATGTGGTCGTTACTGCCACTGGCAGCGACCAATATCTGCTCAATTCCGAACTCCTAAAGCACGCCTTGAAAAAGCGGCGATATGCTCCCATACTTTTACTCGATATCTCCTCGCCCAGGGCGATTGATCCTGCTATCCGGAAAATTGAAGACCTCTTTCTCTATGACATAGACGACCTTCAGAATGTAGTTGATGAAAATTTATCCCGCCGACGCGCCGAATTGCCGGCTGCGGCTGCAGTCACAAAAAAGATCGCCGGAGAATTTGCCGCATGGTGGAAAACCTTGGCCGTCGTTCCCACCATCTCTAGTTTAAACAGCTATTTCAGGTCAATAGCTGAGCAGGAGCTGGAAAAATTCAGAAATCGAAGTAATGCGGAAAGCCTTGAAACTGCCCGGCTACTCAGCAATAGCATCATCAAGAAGCTGCTCCATCACCCCATTCAAGAGCTTCGTAAAATGACCAATGGAGAAGTGGTTGATTTTGAAATGATTCGCACTGTCCGCGCAATTTTTCACCTCGATGACATCAAACCTGACGAAAAAGAAAGAGCCAATGATTCCAAATAAAATTCGTATCGGCACCCGCCGCTCGCCTCTGGCTATGTGGCAAAGCAAATATATTGAGGGCCTTCTTTTGGGAAAATGGACTGAGCTACAAATTGAAATCGTGCCCATTATCACCACCGGAGACCGCATCACCAATGTGCCGCTGCCCAAAATCGGCGACAAAGGCTTATTTACCCGAGAGATAGAAGAGCAGCTTCTCCTGGGAGAAATAGACTTGGCAGTACACAGCCTCAAAGACCTGCCGACAAGCCTTCCCGATGGGCTCATATACGCCGGCTCTCCCAAACGGGCCGACGCAAGAGATGCTTTTATTTCCACAAAATGGAAAAAACTTGCGGAGCTGCCAAAAAACGGAACCATCGCCACCGGCAGCCTCCGCCGAAAAGCTCAAATCGCCGCGATAAAAAATGAAATCCGTTTTGCAGACCTGCGTGGAAATATTGATTCTCGCCTCCGCAAGCTGGATGAATTTGGCTATGACGGTATCCTCATGGCAGCGGCGGCCCTGCAAAGGTTAGAAAGAGCTGATTTGATTACAGAATTTCTTGCCCCCGAGACATTTATACCGGCAGTGGGCCAAGGTGCCATCGGCATAGAAACGCAGGCAAACCGCGATGATTTGCAGGAATTGCTATTGCCCATTCTCGATGCTGATACCATCCTTTGCTGTCGGGCTGAGCGAGCTTTTATGTGCACTCTGGAAGGCGGCTGCAGCATTCCACTTGGAGCCTGGGCAACTATTTCAGATGAGCATATTCACCTGAGCGCTTTCCTTGGTAGCCCTGACGGTTCGCGAACAATACGCAATTCCCTGCTTTTCCCAAAATCAAATCCCGAAGAAGCCGGTATTGAGCTGGCGAAGATTTTTTTAAATGAGGGTGCTCGCGATATCCTTGAGTCGCTCAAATGAAACGAATCTTTCTCACCGGTTTGCGTCCCCCGGACATCATACTGCCTCCGGATTTTGCTTTACATCATTGGTCAACCATTCAGATTGAATTTTTTGAACCTTCAGGAAGCCTGCAAATACAAAAACCGGGCTACCTCTTTTTCCTCAGCCAAAATGGGGTTCTCGCTTTTTATCTCCAGCAGGAAAAAATCCTTCCCCACCTTGATGATGTGGAAATCTGGGCTGTGGGGAAAGTGACTGCACGAGCAATACAAGAGCTTTTTAATATCGAAGCGAAGGTTCCGATTAAGCAAAATGCCGTGGGACTAACTGAATCTTTCTCAAATCAAGAAAAAAAACCGGCGCTACTCATTACAGCTGAAAAAGCGCGGCAGGAGTTTCTCAATTTTTTAAAGCAAAATAAATGGGAATTTCAACGAATAAGCCTCTACCGCACGATTTTGCGCAATGATTTGCGATGGCAACAAATTAATTTTAAACACAGCGATATCATTCTTTTCACATCACCCAGCGCTGTCAGCGGATTCCTCCAAAACCGCAGCTTCAGAAAAAATGAGCGCATTCCTAAAATAATTGCCATTGGCTCAAGCACAGCTCTGGCCGTCAATGAAAAGCTTGGAATAGAGCCCATCATTGCCGATGAACCCAATATTGATCTGATTTTTAAACAAATAAAAACGTTAGGAGACTGATATATATGAAACCCAGAGACCGATTTTTAAGCGCACTTGCCGGAAAAAATCTTGATTATCCCCCTGTCTGGCTGATGCGGCAAGCAGGCAGATATCTTCCTGAATATCGCGCTCTTAAAGAAAATTACAGCTTTCTCCAAATGGTGCAAAGCCCTGAACTCGCGGCAGAAGTGACGCTGCAACCCATTCAGCGCTATGCTTTTGATGCCGCCATCATTTTCAGCGACATACTGGTTATTCCCGAAGCTATGGGCTTGCCGTATGATTTTCCATCAGGCGGCGGCATACGCATGGAGCGCGCTATTCAAAGCGCCGCAGATATTGCAGCCCTCAGCCCTGATGCCGTCACCGATAGGCTGCGCTATGTTTTTGATGCGCTGCAAATCGTCCGCAAAGAGCTGAATAATGAAACTGCTCTCATCGGTTTCAGCGGCGCACCCTGGACACTGGCAGCCTACATGCTGGAAGGTGGCAGCAGCCGCGATTTTGCCAAGGCAAAAGCGCTTTTTTACACCGAGCCCAAACTTTATCATCAGCTGCTGGAAAAAATTACGGCTGCTGTCATTGCCTATTTAGAAGAACAAATCAAAGCTGGCGCCGACGCAGTGCAGCTCTTTGACAGTTGGGCCGGAATTCTCTCTTACCGCAGCTATTACGAAATGTCTGGCCAATATTTACGCCAAATAGTGAAAGCCATCAAAGGGAAGGCGCCTGTTATAGTTTTTGCAAAAGGAGCGCATCAATGGCTGGAGCTTCTTATTTCAGCAGATGCTGACGCTTTGGGCTTTGACTGGTCTTTGCCAATCAGCGCTTTCCGCGACAAAGCGCCGGCCGCAATGGCTGTTCAAGGCAATCTGGACCCGGCTATTCTCCTAAGCAATCCGGAAACAATCCGTGCAGAAATAAAAGCCATTCTTAAAAGTATGGAAAATAAAGCCGGCTGGATATTCAATCTGGGACATGGCATTCTTCCAGCTACGCCCCTAGATAATGTAAGCGTGCTTTTACAAACTATCCGAAAGGAGTAGATAATGACCCTTGAAGTCAGCCTTGAGCTGGTAAAAAAATACAGTAAGCCGGGCCCAAGATACACGAGCTATCCAACAGCTCCTCATTTTTCCACAGAATTTACAGATTCTGACTGGACTGAGGAAATAAGGTCAAATAATCACAATGCTAACAAACCATTATCATTCTATTTTCATATCCCTTTTTGTTACAGTCTCTGTTATTATTGTGGCTGCACCACCACCATCACCCGAGATTATAGCCAAAGTCAAAAATATTTAGAATATCTTATTAGCGAGATGGAGCTAATAAAGCCGCTGCTAGCCCCTCAAAGAGAAATTGTACAGCTTCATTGGGGCGGCGGCTCGCCAAGCTATCTAAGACCTGAAGACATTCTCAAGCTCGGTGGAGCGATCAGTCATCGCTTTACTATCGACAAAGATGCTGAGATTGGTGTCGAGCTCGATCCACGCCGCCTGACATTAGAACACGTGCAGGCGCTGCGGCAGCTTGGATTCAATCGCGCTTCTTTGGGTATTCAGGATTTTGATCATGCAGTGCAAAAAGCCGTCAATCGCATAAATCCCCTAGAAATGGTGCAGGAAACCGTTAACTGGATACGGG
>DSDE01000525.1 GCA_011049095.1 Fidelibacterota bacterium | reverse complement strand
GTATATATAGCCATCAAACAACTCGCCATTATACTCTATCATATCGCGCTTCAGCATTGGCTCATCGAGCAGGCTGTCAATCACAATCGATTGTGTTGTTATGGGAAAGTCAAAACTTGTTTCCCACGCAAAAGGTTTTGGATCTGTTACGATATCCGCACAGCTCCACATCAGCAGTAGCGGCGCGGCTATTAATAAGCTCCTTTTCGTTTTCATAAATTATACTCTCCTTTTATATCTTGTTCTTCCACGCTGAAAATATACGCTATTTTTTATTCGATTTTTGTGATTAGTGTTACATTGTTGCGGCGCGTTCATAAGCTTAAAATAACTTAGCTCTTATTAATATCAAAAAGAATCTTATTAATATTCAAAATCATGGACATATTTTGTCGTCTTTTTTGATCAAGGGCACAAAAAGCATCTAGCTTTATTATAAAAAGCGACGAAGCCTACCATAATTCGAAAAAAACAGGCTAAATATACCTTTGCTTTCAAATTATTTGGAAAATATCACTGTTGAACTTAAAAATTTCCCTTGCTTATTTAAAGTATTTGAATTCTCAGCCCTTGTTGAGTAAATTCAGCCTGGAAGTGGCGATGAATAAAGACTTACCGAGATACATTCCAAAAGAAATAAGTTGGCTCAGTTTCAATGAGCGCGTCCTGCAGGAAGCTGCCAATCCCCAGGTTCCCATTATGGAAAGGGTAAAATTTTTGGCAATTTTCTCAAATAATCTTGATGAATTTTTTAGAGTAAGAGTCGCCACACTAAAGCGCCTTGCCGATCTAGGTACTAAAACCGCCATCAAAGCAATTGGCTATAATCCCCGGGAAGTTTTGCACACCATTCAACAGCAGGCTCTGCAGCTCAACCAGACCTACAGCAACGTCTATCAGGAAATCTTAAGTGAACTTCGCAAACACAATATTTATCTCCTGAATGAAACAGAATTAAACGAAGACCAGAAGGCCGCAGCGCTTCGATATTTTAAAGAGTCTGTAAGGCCTCACCTCTTTCCGGTAATATTAGACCAGGTATCCAGCTTTCCTGACCTGAATGATCAGAGCGCATATTTACTTATCGCGATGAGCCATACCGATTTGCTGCATAAACCAAAATATGCCATCATCGAGATTCCTGCAAAAGTTTTAGGCCGCTTTTTTATTCTTCCGGAAAGAGAAAACCGCTTCTGCCTTATGTTGCTGGATAATGTGATTCGTCTTGGGCTGGCAGATATTTTTGCTATTTTTGATTTTAATTATTTTCAGGCTTATACCATCAAGCTGACTCGCGATGCCGAGCTCGATATTGATGATGACATTAATCAATCATATATCAGCAAAATGTCAGATTCTTTGAAACTACGCAAAGAAGGAAACCCTGTACGTTTTGTTTATGATGCGGATATGCCGGAATATCTTTTAGAAATGGTAAGAAAAAAAATTGGGTTTCGTCCTGAAGATGTCACCATCCCCGGAGGAAGATATCACAATTTTAGTGATTTTATGAAATTTCCGCGTTTTCCCAACCCTATGCTCTATGAAAAACCGGTTTCACCCATCGAGTTTCCCCATATTGGATCGCAGGATAGTATGTTTAAAATTATTAGCGCTGGGGATATTCTCCTCCATTTTCCATACCATTCATTTCTGTATGTCATAGACTGGCTCAGGGAAGCCTCTATTGATCCCCGGGTGACTGCTATTAAAATGACAATTTACCGCGTCGCAAAACATTCCAGTGTCCTGAATGCCCTCATTAGTGCCGTGAAAAATGGGAAAAAAGTAACGGTTATTCTTGAGCTGCAGGCGAGATTTGATGAAGAAGCAAACATTAATTGGGCAAATCGCCTAAAAGCAGAGGGTATTAAACTCATTTTTGGCGTTCCAGGACTGAAAGTACACGCCAAACTGGTGCTCATCACCCGGAAAGAAAAGGGCGAAGAAATGAATTATGCCATCATTGGAACGGGTAATTTTAACGAATCCACTTCCAGAATCTACAGTGACCATTCGCTGCTGACCTGTGACAAACGCCTCACAAATGAGGTAAAGCAAGTCTTTTCTTTTTTTGAAAGAAATTATCAAACACCAAAAATTCGCCATTTGCTGTTATCACCTTTCACCACACGTTCCAGGATTTTACGGATGATTGAAACGGAAATCAAAAATCACGAACTAGGAAAACCAGCGTATATCATTTGGAAACTCAATAATTTAGTCGATACTGAAATTATAGAAAAACTATACGAAGCCTCTCAAAAAGGGGTTGAAATTACTTTGATGATTAGGGGAATGTACAGCATTCAAGCTGGCATAAAAGGCTTGAGTGAAAATATTACTGCTATTGGACTGGTGGACAAATACCTGGAACATACTCGTATTTTCCTCTTTGCCAATGGCGGCAGAGAGCGCTATTTCATTAGCTCGGCCGATATTATGACCCGAAATCTGGACAGGCGCGTCGAGGTTGCCTGCCCTATATACAATAAAAAAATTCAAAACGAGGTTCGACATTTTCTCCATCTTCATCTTCAGGACAATATCAAAACACGCTCATTAAGTACCCGAAATTTAAATCAATTCATCATCGATGACAGTCGGCCCCCCATTCGCGCCCAAGATGCCATTTATGAATACCTGCTAAAAGAAGCTAAAAAGTATGGCCAAGGAAAAAAATAATGGAACTGGCAGACAAAATAATTGAAAATTTTCCCGGAACAGTTCTTGTTTTGGATTCCAATTTTTACATCATCGAAGCCAGCAAAAAAGCAAAAGACCTTCTCTCCATCTCAATAGAAAATCAAAACAGTTTCTACACGATTTTTAACGTCACTCATACAAATAACTGGAAACATATAGAAAATTTTTTAAAGTCCCTGAAAATCGGTCAGATTGCCGAAAGCAATGATATCATCTTTGTTTCTGCTGAGGAAGAGCTTGAACGCTTCATCGCCACAATATCTGCAGTAATAACAGTAGATAAGGACGGTGTCTATACTTATATCCTTAATATCCAAAATATAAACAGCTACCGTGAAATGCAACAAAAGCTGAAAGATTCCAGAGATAGTTTCCAGCAGCTTTTAAATGCTCTTCCCAATTTTGTCTGGTCGGTTCGCTTTTATCAAAATGGCCAGAATATCCAAGAATATGTTTCACAAGCCATTGAGAAAATAACAGGTTATGAGTATAAATGGTTTGAGCAGGATAACCACAAATGGAAAAATTTGGTCTATGATGAAGACCTTGAACATTTGGAAAATGAGCTGGACCGGCTTATCACTGGCTATCAATATGCCTTTCAGCAAGATTTTCGCATGATTCATCACAATGGAAATATCATCTGGTGCCACATATCTGCTCTCCTTGAATACCTGGAGGGTGGCTATTATCAGATAATGGCTGTCATCAGTGATATTACTGAGCAAAAAATCATTGCAAGCAAACTGGCTGAAAGTGAAGCCAGATATCGCCTTCTCAGTGAAAACACCAATGATGTCATATTTAGCCTCAATTTTGCCAATGAAATTCTCTATCTTAGCCCTTCTATGAAAAATCTCACCGGATATGAGCCATCCAATCTTATTGGCCAACCTTTCTCCTTTTTGCTGCTGCCTGGTACAAACACCAACTATCTCTTTCGTGAAATTGAGAAGATCAATCTGCAGCTTAAAGAAAATTCGCTCTATACACTGCCCCACCCCATTACAGTTCAGATCGAAATGCGAACAGTTTCTGGTGAAAAACTCTATGTAAAATTAAAAATTCAGCTTATGGCTGATGAATCTAAAAAAGTTATGGGCTATCGTGGGGTGCTCACAAACATAACAGAACATAAGCAAATTGAGCAAGTTCTTTTAGAAAACCAAAGAATAACCTATAAAGCAGCTCAAAAGACGCCAGAAGCATTTGTTCTTGTTGATAAATCTGGTACTATCCTTTCTCTAAACAATGTCATTGAGAAAATTATCCAAATGCCGCAAAATGAACTCATTGGAAAAAATTTGTTTAGTTATTTCACAAAAGAACGGGCTGAATCTTACAAAGCAAATATTAAAAAGGTTTTTGAAACAATGGACCCCGTCAGCTTTTACGAAAGCCACGAAGAGCAGAGCTACTTCACATTCATTTTCCCAATCGCAAGCAGGATAAATGGCGATATTCAAAAAGCGGCGATTATCGTTCGGGATATCACAAACCTAGAAAAGGCCAATCAAGCAGCCATTGAAAACCTCTCGATGCTGCAGCTCCTGCTCTGGGTGTAATTAATCAGTTCTGTTTTTTAGATTTCTAACGGAAAAGTGCATTTCCAGGCCTAAAATATTTTTTTCCCCACTAAGCGAACTATTTTAAATGAGATTAAGACTCATAGCCTATTTTGATTTCAAGGACATTATTACTATGTCCGTAAAGAATTTATTTTGAAAAGCCTCTGACAAATTCCACATAATTGACAATTTTCAGAATGCGACCTTCTCTCTCGATGAGTTTTTTATTCTCAAGCATTTTCAGCATTCGGCTTACTGTTTCACGACTGGTGCCCGCCATATTGGCGATATCTTGCTGCAAAGGTAAATCATCAATGGTTACGACCCCTTTCTTATGAACGCCCAAGTCTTCAGCAAGGCGCAGCAACGCATTCCCGACACGGTGTTCAGCATCGCTGAGACTCAGACTTTCAATATGGCGATCACTTCTGCGGAGCCGCTGAGCCAATTCTTCCAAAAGATGAATGGCAATTTTTGGATATCGTTCTAAAAGGTCTAAAAAATCTGACCGCTTCAGAATTAGTACCTCAGAATCTTCCATTGCGATGACATTGGCTGAACGGGATTCGCCGTCGAGAATGGACATTTCTCCAAAAAATTCCCCATCCCGCAATATACTGAGGATAACCTCTTTGCCATCTTCATTGATGCGGGTAATTTTTACCGAGCCGGTATTAATGATAAAAAGTGTATCTCCAAAGTCTTCTTCAAGCAATATTACATTATTTTTTCTATAAATACGAGTTTGAATCAGCTCTCTAATATTTGCAATCTCATTATCTTCAAGCTCCTCAAATAATGGAATTCTTCGTAACATCGAAATATCAATTGTCATTCTTCTCCACCTTTCTTTTTTTTGGGGGCAAAACGATCCAGCACATCGGGCACCAGATCAATTAACTTGCTCAACGACTGTTCCCTTTTATCCAAGGTCAATAATTTCGCACTGTCTTCAAATACAGCAATTACCGCGACTGGGGTCACCTGTATTCCGCCAGTGGCAGCCTCGCTGTTTTTTTTCTTTTCGTCATTGAGAAATCCACCTGTACCAAAGCCCACTGATATTTTTGAGATAGGAATTAGCGTGACTGATCCGGCTGTAATGGGCTCTCCTACCACAGTTTCTGATCTGGCAATCTCTTTGGCTTTCTCTAATAATGTTTCAATCGTTGTCTGTATCATAGCTGAATGATTCCTGCTGCTTTTGCCTGTTTAAACTCTTTCCATACAAGCAGTAATCTAATTATTATTATCAATAAGTTCATAGAAAAAATGAAATCTAGCAAAAAATCATGTGCGATTTTATCATAGCGCCAGAGTAATTTATCCCTGGAT
>DSDE01000046.1 GCA_011049095.1 Fidelibacterota bacterium | reverse complement strand
CCCCTTCATTGAGTCCCACAAGCCCGCCGGTAACCAAATAGCCGGCAATGCTGCCACTGATAGAACAATTGCTGATTGTGCCGTGGTTTTTTCCTGCCAGGGCGCCTACATTTTCGTATCCGGCAATGCTGACACTTTCCAAAGTAAGATTTTGAATTGTGCCGCCGGCATTTTCAGCGAAAAATCCCACATTGGTCACGATGGGATAATTGATGCTGATGTGGCTGAGCTTTTTATAGTTGCCGTCAAAGGTCGCTGCAAACCACGGAATATGAAAATTGCTCATTCCGGCAAGGTCTATGTCATTTTTCAGGATAAAGCTGTAATCATCGGTGAGACTCCAGAAGAGGATATTTTTCATTCCGGTGGCGTTGGTGATTTCGTAGCGGTTGCTGCCGTCTTTTGTATAATGGCTGCCGATGGCGATATTCTTGGATGCACTGAGCCAGGCATTGTATTGGTCACTATAGAGCGCGCCCATTTTTAATAATATACTGTCATTCAGCGTCACCGCCTGGAAATTGTAATAAGAATTGCTGATGTCGGAATTGCTGAAGCTTCCTGCTATGACTAATGGTATTGCCGAACCGCTCAGTTCCCCGCTGGACACGCCGCAGCCACTAATGGTGGCATTGACAGCCGAACCGCAAAGCGCTGCTGCATATTCATCAGCAGAAATACTCACATTGGCCAGGGTGATATTGGCAAGGGTGCCGCCATTTACATAGCCGAAAAGTCCGGCATAATCCAGCGTGGAATTATCAATGCTCAGATTGCTGATGCTGTAATTTTGGCCGTTGTATTGTCCGCTGAATGCCGTACTGCTGTTGCCGATGGGAGAGAAAGATTCCGTGGCAGGTGTGGGAAAGCTGATATCAGCCACCTGTTTAAAATATTCATCCCAGATAACGGCCACATCTGCTATAGTTACCAGGTCGTCGTAGCTGTCAATCAGGTATGGATCGCCTGCTGTGCCGGAACCCGCAGCGCCGGATTCCTGACGTTGAAAGGCCGGGTAATAGCTGTTGATAAAAGGACTTTGCTTCCAGACGCTGCTGTAATCCCAGCCGGCATCCGTAAAAGTGCTCTGTGTATTCAACTGGGCTGTGGTCTTGCCGGTGACGCCTGTCGTTGTGGGGTTGGTGGAGGCACCGCTTCTTTCAGTATCCCAGAAACAATTGGAGAAAGTACCTTGATTCACGCTATTGAAACCCAAATTTGTCCGAATCTCGGGACTTTCACCGATAAAAATCACCGAACCTGTGGAGTAGCAGTTGGAGACCGAGGTATTTTCGTCACTGAAGCCCAGGAATCCCCCAATAAATATGCCGCTTTCATTGACGGGACGGGTCACATTGCCACGGCTGTAGCAATTGCTGATTGTGGAAGCCATAGAATATCCGCAGAATCCACCGCTTCTGTCAAAAGCTGAAACGTCGCCTAAGGCAAAACTGGAGCTGATACTGCTATTGCTGATGTTTCCGGCCAGCCCCCCTACCTGTATTTCTCCACTTAGATCAGCATCTGCACTGCAATTGCTGATGGCACTGCCATTGAGAATATTTCCTGCCAAAACACCAACGTTAATTTTTCCGCTGATAGTCGTGCCGGAAATGCTTAAATCCGAGATAGCAGAACCGTCCACGGCGCCAAAAAGTCCCACATCACTTGTTGTACCACGGCTGATACTGAGTCCGCTAATGCTCTTTTCATTACCGTCAAAATGGGCATAAAAAGGAGAAGCCGAGGTACCGACGGGCTCCCAGCCGGAGTTTATCCATACGGCATAGCCTGCACCGCCGGATTGAAGGTAAGCGCTCAAATCAATATCCTGAGTCAGGATAAAATATTTATCGCTGTGTGTGTTCCCGCAATAATGATGCAGCGTGTTCAGGTCTTCGGCAGAACTGATTTGCCAGGGACTAAGTTCCGTGCCGCTGCCGCCTGAAAAATCAGCCGGCGGATTGTGCGTCTCGCCGGTCCACATCAGAAAAGGAAAGCCATCATTGACATCGGGGTTCATTCCCCAGATATCATCTTCGCCATTGCTCGTCTCCCCTTCAAAATCCCAGCCGGCATTGAGAAAGCTGATGCTCTTTTTCATCTGGGCGCTGTTTTGTGCTATTGGCGCTGTCGTAAGGGCTCCCGGGCCGCTGGACCCTGAGCTTTCTGCATCCCAATAACAATTTGATATAATAATTCCAGCGTATTCACCTAATAAATTGATGAAACCATTGTTTGTTTGAAGCTCAGGACTTGCGCTGGTTAATTTAATCCAGCCTGTAGCGTAACAATCCGTAAATGTTCTGTTATCTCCTGGATTTAATTGTCCACAAAAAGCTGCGGCAGAGGAGCTTGTGCCACCACTTTTCAGTGTGATATTGACCCGGCTGAAACTATTGCTGACAGTTGACAGATCTGTAGTTTCTCTACTGGCACCAATGAATCCTCCAATAGATGATGTACCCTCAATGGTACCGACAGAATAGCATTGATCAACTTGATTACCGTTTGAAAAAGAACCAATCAAACCCCCGATATCAAAAATTCCGCTTATATTGACATTTGCAAAATTATTTTTGATAGATGAATTTACAGACTCACCGCAAATCCCGCCTATATGACCATTTGTTGATGTAATTGTTCCGGTATATGAACTGCTTTCAAGCGTTACCCCATCTAACACGCCACATATTCCTCCTGTTAATGATTTGCTCGTATTCATTGTGCCGCTGAAATGACAATTCCGAATGAGAGCGTTAGTTGCAGTTCCGCAAAGTATGCCGGAATGCCAGCCACAATTAGCAAAGTTAGCGCTGCTGACGTTGAGATTCAGAATAGTTGCGCCGTTTATTTTACCAAAAAGCCCTTGAAACATCGTTGTTCTGTTAATACTCAGATTGCTGATGGTCAGATGATTACCCTCAAATTTCCCATAGAAGTTATTCGTATTGTCTCCAATAGGCAGCCAGCCTGCAGTACTCCAGGCGGCATATCCGGCGCCTCCTTCGCTGAGATAGTCTGTCAGATCAATATCGTTCATCATTTTGAAATATTTGCCACTGTTTCCGCTGCCAAGGTAATTGCGGAGATTGCTCAGGTTTTGCGCCGTGCGGATTTGCCATGGTGAACTGCTTGTTCCTGAGCCGCCGCTGAATTCCAAGGTGCCGAAGCTGGTCCAAACTGCTCCGCTGATGCTGCCGTCATTATTGGTGGCTGAGCCATCATTGACGGTGCTTCCGCTATTTTCATCCAGGGGGAAAAAGGCGATGAGTCCCGCCTCTGAGCCGGTGAGGTCCGCCGACATATTGTCATAGATTTCCGTTTGAGTGCGAACATCATTCCAGATGCGGACATCGCTGATGAGACCATTGAAATAGTACTGATTTGAGGAGCGTTTTCCCAGATAGAGATTAACAGCAGAACTTGGTATGGCGGTGCTCAGGGGATTTGAACCGGCATTGCTCAATGTTTTCTCTTCGCCGTCAATATAGCATTTTGCCAGGCTCTGAGACGGATCATAAATCATAGCAATATGATGCCAGGCGCCCGGCAGGAAGGTCCCTTCTTCTGTATCCAGCCAAACCGTTGTTGCGGGAATAAATCGCAGCCGTCCGGTTGTTTCATCGCCGTGGGTATGGATTTCCAGCTCTTCAAAATTTTTTCCAATGAGAAACTGGGTGCCGGTGCCTGCCCATTTTGCCCACATCTCAATGGTCACTGCTGACACATCGTAAGCGGCATTATCGGGAATGCTCACATAATCATTTGTCCCGTCAAAGTCCACCGCTGATTCATTGAGCGCACCCATAAGCAGTCCACTGCTAAACAAAAGCACTGCAAAAATCCACTTCATCTTATCCTTTGTTTTCTCCCTGTCTTTCTTCTGATATTCAAGAGACAATATATTTTATTAATCATTTTGCTTTGGAATAATTTGCTTTTCATTGAAGGAAATTTATTAATAAAACGTTATTGCATGCTCTTGCATATTTATCCGAAAAGCAGAATAGTTATCCAGATTGGAGAAAAGCTCAGCAATCCAAAGAAATCCGAAAAAAATCGTAAGACTTCAATTAATACTATGATTTTTGGAAAGCTGCCGGTATTGTTGCGGCGTAAACCCGGTGGAATCTTTAAAGACTTGATAGAAGCTTGAGCTGGAGCCAAAGCCGCTCATTTTTCCCAGACTGTCCAGGGAATATTGGGAGAAATTTTCGTCCTGCAGGAGTTCTTTGGCCTTTTCAACTCTGAGCGTGGTGATATATTTGAGAAAGGGCATTCCGCTGAAAGCCTGAATATCCTGCGAAATGTATTTAGTGTTGCTGTTCAGTTCCTGTGCCAGCTTTTTCAGATTCAATCCTGAATCGAGATAGGCCTCCTGCTCTTCGATAAAGCGACGGATATTTTCCCAGCGGCGCTGAATTTGCGGGTTATCGGCTTCGATGCGGCTTTCATTTTTCAGGCGTCGCGTCAGCTCGGAATATTCACGGTTCTTTTTGAGAAGGCTGCGGTAACTTTGCGACAAACGGGTCAACGTCATCAAGAGCCAGATGCTGATGGCGATGATAATCACCAGTGCGATGGCGGCAATCTGAAGCTGTTGTTTTTGCGAACTAAGTTCCAGTTCCTGACGTAATAGATTTTCCTTCATCTTTTCGGTCTGATAACGAATATTTTTCTCGATGAGCATCTCATTGGTAACACTTTTAAAAAGCGTGTCCCGCAGCGATTTATAGAGATAAAAATTCCGGAGTATCTCTTCGTCGCCCATCTTTTGAGAATAGAGCTCCATACGCCTTTCTACAAGGTATTGCCTTTCGGAATGGAGTTCCATCAATGCAAGCAGTGAATCAGCTTTTTCGTATTGATTTTCAGCCATCTGCTCATCGCCTTCCAAAAAGGAAATGTAGCCCGATTTGATGAGGTTTTTGGCCAATAGGGCCAGGTATTGATATTCGTCTGCCGTTTGATAGGCTTCTTTAATAGCTGCTTTCGCCGAATCAAGCCGATTTTGGCGAATGTAAAGCTCTGCCAGATTATTCAGTTGATTGATGTAGCCGTAGATATTCTCATACTTTTGAAAATCGGCCAGCGCCAGTTTCATCAGTTTTTCTGCATCGCCATAGCGGCCTTCATTGGCTGCCAAATTGGCAAGATTTTGCCTGACAAAGGCAATCTCGTGGCGCTGGGGATGCTGTGTAAACCATTTTTCGGCGCTTTGCAGATAATCCAGCGCTTCCTTGGGATGATTGGCGGCAGTATAGAGCTGACCCAGATTAATCATGGTCTGCATGGCGCCCAGGCTATCATTTCGGCTCAGGTCAATCTGCAGGGAATTTTCATAAGCAAGTATTGCCCGCTGAAAATCGCCATTGAGTTCGTAACAGATACCAGAGTTATTGGCAAGACGGCTGCGAAATGCCTGGTTTTCTCTTGCGAATTCTGTCTTGAGTCCCTCTTCAAAAAAATAGGCCGCCACGATGCAGTTTCCACCGTAATAATTGGCCATTCCGGAATAGTAATAGAGCCGCGTGAGGATTGAGTCATTATCAGAAGCTGGAAGGGCTTGGAGCAATTCCCCGGCAAGCGCCGCCGCCGAATCGGGCGCCAGATAAACCAGACTGTCCAGT
>DSDE01000257.1 GCA_011049095.1 Fidelibacterota bacterium | reverse complement strand
GAGATTTGTGAACAGGAAAATTTTATTTTGGACAGATCTGATTTTGAATATATTTTTTTGCTATTGGGCCATATCTCAATCGTATCGCTTAGCCGCTGAGGACCGCCTTATCAAAAATCTCTGATAAGAAAAATGGCTCAGACCTATACGGTCTTTTTATTAATGTCTTTTCTTCTGACTTACAGCGTTTTTTCCACGCCGAAGCCGCTAATCGCTCATCGTTTATGGTATATTTTTAAATCATAAGATTGAGAATATCTCGGGCCACGGCTTTGCCATTGCGACCGGCTTCTGTGGGCGGGCCAACGCAGGCGGGACAGCCATCCTCGCAGCCACACTGAATAATCAGATCGCGGGTGAGCTCCAGCAAGGTCTCGTGGGCATCATAGAGTTTTGGACTAAAGCCAATGCCGCCAGGATAATTGTCATAGATAAAAATAGTGGGCTGAAAATGGAGCAGGTCTTCCGGCTGCAGTTTTTGCGAAGGGGCGTCTTCGGTGGCGGGTGTATAAATACCCCTTTGGGTGATGGTATTCATTGCAAACCACTCGGCGCTTTTGTCTCCGACAGTGCGATGGATGTCATGCATTTCGCTCATGACGTGGAGCGCGGCCACCGTTTGCAGCGCTCGGGCAATGCCTAAAATGCCGTCAATATGATCGCTGCGATTCCAGGGCAGGTCATCCAGAAGCCCCTCTGGAATGGTAAACCAGTAAGCCGTCGTGGCCATTTCAATATCGGGCAGATTAATTTTGCCGAAACCCACATTTTCATTGGTGTAGAAGCGGATTTTTTTGAAGCCGATGGCTCGGGTCACCACCTGGACTTCTCCCTGAAAAATCTCCACTTTTCTGTCGTGACGCTTTTCATCTTCTGTGAGGACTTTCACATTGGTATAGTCTATGGCATCGGTAAAATAGTCGCTGTCAGTGCTGCGGACGTAGGCTTTTCGGCCGTCCCAGTCCAGTTCATCCACAATGTATTGCTCACCGCTCATAAGATATATGGCATCAGGATAGATGGTCATAGGCGCCGCAGAGTATTCCACTTCGCCGATGATCTCATTTTGCCGCGCAACGTCCACCACCACAAAATTGCCTTCGGGAATGCGCCTTAGGTTTACATTGACTGCCGGATAGACATCATTGGCCCAATACCAGCGCTTACCAGACTTGTGCAGCAGTCCGCCTTCAGTGAGAAAACTGAGAATTTCCCTTAGGTTTGAGGGTGAGACACTGCCGAAATGGTCAGACTCTTCAAAAGGGAGCTCAAATGAGGCGCACTTGATATGGTCCACCAATATCATCAGGTTGTCGGGATTGATGCGGGCATGTTCCGGCGACTGGGCAAAAAGATATTCGGGGTGGCTAAGGAGAAATTGGTCAATTGGGTCGGAGCGTCCAATAAATATAGCCAGGGTTTCATTGCCTCGGCGTCCGGCTCTGCCTGCCTGCTGCCAGAGTGAGGCGATGCTGCCAGGATAGCCGGCTAAAATTGCCGCATCGAGAGAGCCGATATCGATGCCCAGCTCTAAAGCATTGGTGCTGACGATGCCGCGGATGCTCCCTTCACGCACCCCTTTCTCAATCTCCCGTCGCCTTCCAGGCAGATAGCCGCCTCGATAGCCGGCGATTTTTTCATCTGCGGCAATGGCTTCACGGCTTCTTTCAAAATCGTCTTTCAAATATTTGGTCAGCACTTCCACATTAAGGCGGCTTAGGGCAAAAATGATGGTCTGAATATCTTTCCCGATGAGCTTTTTGGCCAGCGCTCGGGCCTGCTTGATATAGCTAGCACGAATGCCCAGCTCGGGATTGACCACCGGCGGATTGTAGAGGATGACGGTGCGGGGACTCAAAGGCGCTCCCGATTCATTGATGAGACACACCGGTTTTTCCACGAGGCTTTCGGCATGTTCCTGGGGATTGGCAATCGTGGCTGAGCACATAATAAAAAGGGGATCGGCGCGGTAAAAATCACAAATTCTCTTCAAGCGGCGCAGCAGATTGGCCAGATGGGAGCCAAAGACACCGCGGTAGGCGTGCACCTCATCAATGACGATGATTTTCAGATTTTGAAAAAATTGCATCCATTTGGTGTGGTGGGGTAAAATGCCCTGATGGAGCATATCAGGATTGGTGATGACCACATTGCCTTGCTTGCGGATGGCAACGCGGGCATTGGAGGGCGTATCACCATCAAAAGTAAAAGCCTTTACCGGCAGCTCTGCCGCGTTGACCAGAGCCTGAAACTCCGTCATCTGGTCCTGACTCAGCGCTTTTGTGGGAAAAAGATAAAGCGCTCGGCTCTGGGCATCTTTTAGAAATGCCTGTATTGTTGGCAGATTATAAGTGAGCGTTTTGCCGGAAGCTGTAGGGGTTACCACCACAAAATCTTGATGACGCTGAGCATATTGCCAGGCCAGCGCCTGATGTCCATAGAGGGCGGTAATTCCCCTTTTTTCTAAAGCGCTGGTGATTTTGGCATCCATATCTTCGGGAAAGGGAATAAAATTTCCCTCCTTGCCGGCAATTTCCTGGACAAATACAATATTTTGTTTCAGATTTTCATCATTGAGAATGGCGGATAGCGCTTTTTTGCCGGACATCAGATTCCCAAAATAATAAACCAGTCTATGGCAATAAACCAGAGGGCGGAAAGGATTGCTGTATAGAAAACAGAGCCGCTTTTATAGGCTATCCAGCCAAAAATCAGATTTAGGGGAATGGCCAGGGTGCTTTCCACCGGGCTGCCATTAAGATAGAGGGGAGAAGAGATGGCTGCAGTAAAAATAATGGCGCCCCATCCTCCCAGGCGAACTTTTAGAGCCTGGAGCAAAAAGCCACGAAAAAAGAATTCCCGAAACAGGATGGCAATTATAAGTGTGGTGTAATAGATCATCACAATGCCATCATTTTCCATGCCAATGAGCTTGTATCGGGGATAAATCTCCTGAAATTCATAAAAGCGGGCAGCGCCCCAGGCGTATAAAATAATTAGGGCCATTGAAAGTAGAAATATCAGCCAGATTTTAGAAAATGAGCCGAGACTAAAACCGGATTCTTTTGGTTTTGTACCCAGAAGGCCGATACTGGCTAAAAGCGGAACAATTCCAAAGAGGACGATGGCAAAAATCCATTCAAAAAGATAGGGTGAGAGTGTGGCTTCCGCGCCGGGACTGCTGAAGAATCGCTCATAACTATTGTATCGTCCGTAATAAAAATAGAATATCGGCAAGGTCAAAGCCAGCAACATTGGTACCCAGACGGTCATAGGTGTGGGAAAATCTTTTGTGAGAGCGCTTTTCTTTTCCAATCAGTAGCTCACTTCGAGGGCAGAAAAACAGCCGTTTTCCACCAACTCATTTATCATTTGTGTCTCATGCTGGATATGAAAAGCTTTCCAGCCAAATGCATTGGCGGCGTCGATATTTTCTTTTCGGTCATCAAAAAAGATTGTCTGGGACGCTTTGATGCGCCATAGTTCAGTGGCTTTTTGGTAGATGGCTGGATCGGGTTTCATCAAGCCCTGCTCGTATGAAAGAAAGCAATGGTCGAATCGTGGACGCATTCCATAGGCTCGGTCAATGCCTTCAAAGTCAACGGGGTTGGTATTTGAAAGCAAGTAGAGAGAAAAGCGGCGTCTTAAAAAGTGAAGCAGCCCCCAGGTTCTCAGCCGCAAAGGAAAAGTCACCATGATAGCAGCTTGGTAACGCGCTTGCTGCGATAAATCAAATGAGCTGTTTTCAGCGAGAAATTGGAAATATTCGTTAGCGCTCATTTTTCCCGTTTCAAAATCGCGAAAGTTTGGATGCTGATAAATTGTATTAAATTCTTCAATAGGAATAGACATTACTTTTGCCAGGCGCTCATAGCGTACATCTACGATGATATTCCCCAGATCGAAAACAATATTGCGCATTTCTGCTTTTCTCGGATTACGTTTGCTCATAGACTATCTTTCTCTTCCATAAGCTTTTTCACTTTATTGATTTCAAGATGAACGCGGTCCGGGTCTATAGAATTTTCCAGAAGCTTTTCGAGAATATTCAGCGATTGTTCAAATAAACCCTGTTCTTTATAAACCTGAGCCATTGTGAGGGTCTCATAGTTGGCTATTTTTCGTTTTGTTTTTGTCTTTTGTCGCAGGTTCTTGCTCTTTGGCTCGCTCATTATTTCGGCTTCAGGCAGATTTTCCTCTGGTGATGGCTCAGGAGCTTTTTCTTCGGAATCTGTCTCAGCCACTGTTTCTTCTGACTCCGGCTGAGCTTCAGGTATTATTGTGGCTTCCGGCAGCGGGCTTTCGCTTGCAAGCTTCTCTTCAGGCTCTGAGTCCGGCTCTTTTGTTTCGGTATCTGCTGCCTCTGCCGGACTTTCTTCCGGCTCCGGTTGATCTTCTACAGCCGTTTCCGCAATCACTGCTTTTGTATCTGCCGCCCCTGCCACATCGTCCTTAGGCTGCGGAGATTCCATTTCGTCCGCTGCTCCAGGCGCTGCTTGCGCTTCGGCGCTGTCTTCAATCAGCTCTAAATCAGGCATTGCTTCCGTTTCATTTTTCTCTTCGGCAGCAGTAAAAGTATCATCTATGAGTTGGCTTTCACCGGAGCTTTGCAGCGGCTTTAGAATGAGTTCTGTCGGAACTTCGGCATGAGCATCGAGAAATTTTTTGATTTTCTCATCGTCCGGCCTGTGCAGGTGAATAATTTGGCACAGATACTTTTTTTCGCCAACGCTTAGTGAATCTTCCGCCAGATGATACAGCGCTTCCGCTGCCCTGACAAAAGTCGGGTCTTGCGAGATGAGATATTTAAAATGACGAATGGCTTTTTCCCGGTTACCCAGCTCCTGTTCGCAGATACCTTGCAAATATTCAACAAACAAATTGTCTTTTTCTTCAAAGGTCAGCTCATCCAGCTTTTTTTTAGCTTTTTGGGGAATGCCCTGCTCCAGCCAGGCAATGACCTGAGCGTGAAGATTTTTTAGTGCGACATAATTTAGAGACATCCTTACCTCCTTTTATAATGGGATATTTCCATGTTTTTTACGGGGATTGCTATCTACCTTGTTTTCTAACAATGCCAGGACCTGTGCCAGGTGATAGCGGGTCTCCTGGGGCTCGATGACATCGTCGATATAGCCTCGCTCAGCGGCAATAAAGGGGTTGGCAAATTTTTGCCGGTACTCATTTTCCAGTTTTGTGGCTGTCTCTTGAGGATTTTCACTTTCCCGTATCTGCGAGCGAAAAATGATTTCGACGGCGCCTTTTGCCCCCATCACGGCAATTTCGGCAGTCGGCCAGGCAAAGTTAAAATCACCGCGGATGTGTTTGGAATTCATCACATCATAAGCGCCGCCATAAGCCTTGCGGGTGATGACGGTTACTTTGGGCACGGTAGCTTCGGCAAAAGCATAGAGGAGTTTGGCGCCGTGACGAATAATGCCATGCCACTCCTGCTCGGTGCCCGGCAGAAAACCCGGCACATCCACAAAGACGATGAGGGGGATATTGAAAGCATCGCAAAAGCGGACGAAGCGGGCGGCTTTCACGGAAGCGTCAATATCGAGAACACCCGCAAGATGGGCTGGCTGATTGGCTACGATACCCACAGAGCGGCCATCGAGTCGGGCAAAGCCAACGAT
>DSDE01000133.1 GCA_011049095.1 Fidelibacterota bacterium | reverse complement strand
TCACTGCTGTCCTAAATAATTTGGAAAGCAAATTTCATTGCTTTATTTGCAACGGATTAAAAGATTAGAACGGAAAAGACCAAAGCAAGCAAGACTTCCACTCCGCTCAGTGACCGCACTTCGTCCGTTGGCTGACGTATCAGTGACCGCACACCCTGTGAAATATTCTTTCACTGGGTCGGGGAAGATTCTGCCCGAAGGTCCCGACCAATCGGGATGGAAAGCGGGATTTGGGATAGAATAAGCTCTGTACAAGCAAAAATCAATCGTAGGCTTTTTTGTGCTCATCATCGCGCCACGTCTCTTTTCCACCTTCAAACACAATCATCTTTTTCCCAAATTTGTGAAGGCCCAGATTAAATCAGCCAGTATAATCTAATTTATCGATGGTAGAATTTATTTTGGACAGATGTGCCAAAGAACTTACCAAAAGGGTGTAGAGCTGTCAAGCTTAGCAATTTGCCTCTAAGCTATCCCTATTATCTAGCCATTAGCCTCCATATCATTTTTTTAGATGACCCCATTTGCTCATTCATCGATTCAAAAAAAAATGTTTTGCCGGAAAATCTGAGCGACTCAGGATTTAAAGATTTTGGAGAAAAAACCGCCCTTTTTATTTCGGCGCAATGTACGCGAAAGCTCGGAATGGTCTTTGACTGAGTCGGGATTGATCATATTCCAGATTTCGCCCCAGCCAGGGAAACCGCCGATATTGCGGTCATCAATGTAGAGATCGGCGTAAATTTTCCGGCTTATTTTTCCCTCAACATATTTTTCGCCTGGTGAATTGGCATTGACGGCGTAGAAAGTCAGCCCGTTCTCTTTACAAAAAGATAGCGCTTCATCCAGCTCTTTACCGGCGCGGTAGGTCCATAAAATCAGTTTGTGTTTTTGCTTTTGCAGGGACAGCAGCGTCTCGAATGCAAACAGCTTTTCTTTTCCAATCTCAGGATAGCGATGCTCAACGATTGTACCATCAAAATCAACTGCAATAATCATAATTATTCCTTTGAGTTTAGATTATTGAGTATTTCCCTGTGCATAAAAATCCAGCACAAAAGGAATGTACCATTTATAAAACTTTTGAATGTCTCGGTGATTCAGCTTCTGCTTATCGTAAAAAGATAGCAGCAGCGCTTCAATGTTATTGAGAATGAGCTGGTCGCCTTCACGAATTTTGCGGTCAAAACCGCCATTTTGAACATTGATAAGGGGGCTAAGATTCAGATAGCTCTCACCGCTGCCTGCTGTCACGGGATAGCATAATTTCTTTAGTAAAAGCGCTTTTTGATTGAGAATAGGCGGCTCAGCGGAAGATTTGCTTTTGATCTCATCGGGAAAATTTTCTCCTAGAGCAACCCAGAGGGGAATGGTCAAAGCGCTGAGGGACCAACCGGGAAGGTAGTAAAGGGCGCTGAGTTCCGGGTTTTCATCTTTTTTCACACCGCGGACAACCAAAACCGATGCAGAATTATGGCGCACCACATAATCGCGAAAGAGAACATAATGAGGGGTGAGGGCATCATTTGACGGCGGCATTTTCCTCAAGTCTTGCTGCAGCAAACTGTGATTGAGATTGCGGCTAGCTTCTAAAATGAGAAAATTTGCAGAGAGCTTCCCCCCTCTCATTTTCTGAAAAAAGAGATTGGATGTGCTGGTATAACGAATGTATCCATATCCGGCATTTGGCTGACCGCTTTGGCTGAAATTTGTGCGAATGAGATAGCCCTCCGGAGCGGTCATCGGGTCATTGGCATCATATTTCACATAGCTGTGGCAGCCGGTTTCATAATAAGCAGCGCCACCCTGGGCATCAATAACGCCAAAATTGGCGGCCACCCCCCGCTCACCTTTAGTCGCTTCCAGCATATTCTCAAAATCGGCTAAATTGCGGCATTTCTCCAGAGCCTGCCGCATAAAAAGGCCTTCCTGATCATCGGGGACATCGGCTTTTTCACCAATATTCAGATTGTAGCTGGCAGTATTCATAATGCTGAAACCAGCTTCATTGCTGCCCATCCAGATTTCCTGATTCAAGGAATCGGAGTGATTGGCGATGCCGATATAGGCCAATTTTCCGGCTTCAGCCACATAAACAGCTTTATTCTCAAGCTCATCTGTATCCCTGTGTTTCCAGAGCAATGGCCGGCCATCAATCGTGGCCTTTCCCGATATGATTGCCGATGTGCAGGGATAAAGGATAAATGGGATAAGCGCCAGTAGAATGAGTCTTTTCATAAAATTCCTTTCAATCTAAAAGCGTTTTCAGCCAGACTAAAGCCGCTGGATATGCCACCAGAGCCGCTTCGAAATGTGTCAGCCCAGCTATGCTAATCAGCTCTACATCAGCGCCCTTACTTTCAAAATATTCTTTGGCCTGCACCGAATTTTCGTAAGGCACATCTTGATCGCCATTACTGTGGATAAGGAGGATAGGCGCTTGGGGCGTGAAATTTAATAGCGAGTTTTCCCGCAGCGCTGCTTTCATCTCCGACTGACCATCACCCAGATAAGAGCTGAGAAAATCGGCATTGAAGAGATCGGCCAAAACAGGTGTAAGCTGAGAATTAATATATTTGCCGCCCTTGCTGCCATCAAAAAGCGTTGGAATTCGCTGGGCATAGGGCGATTTAAAAATTTCAGCCAGCATATCCCAGGCATAAATATCATTATAAGCCGCCACAAGATAGCCGAAATAGTAGGCATTGTTGAAGCGCTCTTTCCGCAGGAGATAATCGGTTGACCATTCCAGATTGTAAGGCCCGGCCATGGGAACTGAGCCTGTGATGGAAAATTCGTCATCGTAGTAAAGTTCGATATATTTCTGAGCAGCCAGGGTGGCATAACCACCTTCTGAATAGCCCGTGAGCAAGAGCTTATCACTGAGTGAAATATTCCCCTCATCGCAATAATTACGGGCTGCTCTCAACATATCAATGACCACGTTAGCTGTGAGCTCCGCGTGTATGTAGGGGTGCATTCTTTCGGAAACGCCTAGTCCCATGTAATCAGGAATCACCGTAAGATAGCCGCTCATTCCGGCAATCACGCCTAAAATCGCCTCAGGGGCATTCATCAGGCCCATAGAAGCCACACTATCGCGATGAGTCTGGGTGCCGTGCTGAATGCTTAAAAGGGGAAACGCCTCCGTTACCGGCATAAAAGTATTGGCATCCACCGGTGCATAGAGGGCGCCGCTGGCCTTATGCAATTCGCCATTTTCATCTTCTGTCAAATAATGAATGCGATTTACCGTGACGCCATACTGAAATTCAAAAGCTTCGGGAATATCAAAATTTTCGATTTGACTTTCAATCATACCGAAATTTAAAGCCATCAAGGTACCCTTATAGACGATATCACCCCGCTTCTCCTGGTCGTCGTTCTCCTGCTCGCATGCAGAAAATGCAAAAGCTAAGGCGACAAGCAAGGCTATGCTAATCTGGCGAACTAATTTTTTATCTGTTTTCATTTTATTCCTCCTATTTTTTCATAGATACGCTTAAAAGCAGATTTACATTAAACCAAGCTTAACTTATTACGCAGCGCTTGAATCTGGGTTGATTCTGCCTGAATGATGATAGGATTTCGTTCGGCGTCAAGCCTATGCACAATGTGAATCATCGCCGACTCTGGAATGGCGGTGCAGCCGGCAGTGGGCAAATGGGGACCTTTCCAGACATGGAGAAAAATAGCAGAGCCGAGCCCAGGCTGATTATCTTTATTAAAATCGAAGCAGATGGAAAATTTATATTGGGGAATATGGAGTCTCTCCCAGGAGTTCCCAAGCTTCAGCGGCGCTTCATCGGTGCGAATCCACTGATTGTAGTATGGTGAATCTGGATCATCAAAGAAATAGTCATTGTATTGCGATTTGCGCCAGGGAATACGCAGCGGCTCTGAAACTCGTCCCCAGCCAAATCCACCGTTGATGCAATAGATGCCGCCTGGTGACTTTAAATCGCCCTCTCGCTCCTTGCCAAAGCCATTTTGACCGATTTTTGCAGGAATGGGGCCGAGCCAGCTTAACCAACGGCTTCCATTATATTCGGCAGCCTCCAAGAATGCATCAGAGCGGGAAATATCTGGAACAGAAAGCAAGAGGATCTGCTGAGACTGTGACTCAATTATTGCATTGCTGTCAATCAGATCATTTCGAAACATAGCGTAATATAAGAAAATTCCAGATTCTTCAATGAAGGAAAATTTTAGCTGAGGAGCTATTGTGATCGGCGATGAAATATAAATCCAAAAATAAAAGAGGAAACTCTATTGCAATTAACTTGAAGATTTGTAACTTACATTTGATGAACATAAGAATAAACAAGAGCTTGCTGTCTATTTTACTGATAATCCTGACCGGGCTATTCACCGCTTGTGGGGATCTTCCAAAAAGTGAAAGAACAACAAAAGCCAATCGCAAAATCTTTTGGGAAAATCTCACCAAAGGCACCATCACTTTATCTTTGCATTCACCACTACATAAAGCGACAGAAAGCCAGTGGATGGGAGCTTTCTGGGGAATGGGTCTGACAAACTACCGGCCATCTGCTGCTGATTCGGCTCTGAGCAAAGCATGGAAAGAAGCGCCTATTCATAGCTCTGCTTTCCAAAGGGCGCTATTAGAACTGAGCTACCAACTTTACCCCTGGCAATTTACTGAGGAAATCTGGCAACTGGCTAATACAACACACGACAGCCGCAATCTGGCGATGGCCATCTACGCACTCAGACAGGCCGGTGAAAATCCAAAGCTAAATAATATCTTGAAGCACAACACCCAATTACAGAATTCACCACAAATACGCTGGCTTCTTTTGGAAGAAGAACGACAGGCAATGAAACGCCCGGATATTAAACCGCTATTTACACTGGCCAAAAAATACAAATCACCGATCTTATTCTTGTTTCTTAGAAAAAACCGCGACTATCCAGGGCTGCTGCTCATCCAAAACTCTGACGGCAGCTTTGTTCAAGAAGATGACAGGCTATGGTTTATTACCGTGTTGGCCCGCAGCCTGTCCAATCTGCCAGGCACCATCACCAACGGCAACACACCGCAGGGACTCTTTTCTGCCCAGGGAATCTCATTTAGTGATAATGTATTTATAGGTCCAACACCTACCTTTATTACGGGGCTGCCATTTGAGCTTTCTCCAGCCGTCTTTTTTCATGATACAACTATTACAGAGCGTTGGAGCCGCCAATTATACCACGATTTCCTTCCGCCAGAATGGAAAAACTATTTGCCAATTTATGAAGCGTGGTATGCCGGAGAAGCCGGCAGGGCAGAAATCATCATTCATGGCACCACCATCAATCCAGAATACTACCGCGGCACTCCATACTATCCAATGACGCCAAGCCTGGGCTGTATGACCACGTATGAAAGGTGGGGCAGCTTCACCGGAAAAAGAAAAGTAAGCGCACAGCAAAAACTCATAGATGCATTGCTAAAATTGCCTGATGAACACTTTGGCTATCTGTTGCTTATCGAGATTGATGATAAAAATGAGCCGATCAAGTTAAGCGAAATTGCTCAGCATATACCCAATAAAAATTAATTATTCCATAAATTGCTTTCGGAAAAAATAAATATCAATTGTTGCCAGAAAAGGTGGCAAAGCTCGTATCCTATTGATTATTAATATATTGCGGTTTTGATGTGTGTGTATATTTATTCAACGCTCAGCAAGTGTATAAATATTATAC
>DSDE01000462.1 GCA_011049095.1 Fidelibacterota bacterium | reverse complement strand
GTATATTTGCGCCGATTTAATGGAGGGTGTATGAAAAAACTAAATGATATTCTTTGTCCTGTCTGTGATGAGGCTATCAGTGAAGCTTCATTGGAAAAAACGCTGGTTTGTCCACATTGCAAGGTAAATCTTCGTCAGTCAAAATTTATTGATTTTCTCGAATATTTGGTAGCTCAGGGAATCGTTGATAATGTTGATTTTTTTGATGTTGATCTTTATGGCGGAGATTTTCGCAGTTATGAAACCAGTGAGCTGGATGAGCAGGATATTACAGATACTGAGAACCCCAAAGACCCAACTGGTATGCGAGGGGGAAATATTATGAGTATCGAGGAGGAATATATCAAGGATCTTCATATAGAAGATTCACAGGATGATATAACGGTATTTGACCCATCAGCGATGGATCGATTAGATGAACAAGAAAATGAAGAAGTGGATGACTACGATGACTGATAAAGATAAGGGCAATCGGCTAGAAATCAATATCAATGAGCAAAAAGCAGGTGGAGAATATAGCAATCTGGCGGTAGTGACTCACAGCCCAAGTGAATTTGTGCTGGATTTTTGTCAGGTGATGCCTGGGATGCCCAAAGCCAATGTAACAGCCAGAATTATTCTAAGCCCGCAACACGCCAAAGCCTTACTGCATACGCTTCAGACGAATATTCAGCGATATGAACGGCAGTTTGGATCAATCCGAGAAGTCAGGTCTCCCAATGAAACACAGGTAGTGGTAAATCCACCAACAACAAAATTGCCTAATTAAAGTATTGAGTATCAGAGGATAGGTCAATCTCGGCAAAATCGAGAAATTTATTGTACCTAAACAGCAAGAGGGATTGGAGTCGCACTCATAGTTATGATGCCTGCCCTAAACTACTTTTGGCGTTTATTAGACAAAAGGCTGCAATTAATGAAATTAAGAGAAAATTTTAAAATTTTGCGGATTGAGGAAATAATATTCCTCATATTTCTTGTGCCTTCGCTGTTAATTACATTGCGGGCAAATCTCTATTTTTGGCTTTCGGAGACGGAGCGTTCGGTGAAAATAGAAGGTGGAATTACGAGACTGGTTGTGACTTTTATGCTGATGGCTCTCTTTTATGGCTGGCTGTGGTATCGTAAAGAGCGCCCAATGTGGCCATTTTTGCGGGATGTCATGCCTTTTATGTTTGCAATCGCTATCTATACAAACCTGCATGACACCATTCACTTTGTTAATTCCCATGATGTGCACAATGCTTTAATTGCTATTGATCAGTGGATCTTTGGCGTTCAGCCCAGCGTGTGGGCCGAGCAGTTTTATCATCCGGCGTTGACTGAGTGGCTCTCATTCGCCTATATGAATTATTTTTGGATCACGGTGATTTTGGCGGTCTGGCTCTGGGCGCGAAAGGAATTAGCCCAGTATCGTACCCTGATGTTGACAATGATGGTAACCTATTATATTGGCTATCTGCAGTACATTATTTTTCCGGCGGCGCCGCCTCGGCTGGTGATTGCTGATATGTACACCATAGATATTTTTAGGGGCACAAGTCTGATTTCCGACAGCGCCCGAAAGATTGTTTCCATCAGCGCCAGTTCAGCTCGCGGTGCTTATCCGTCGCTGCATTGCGCCATCACTTTTCTTACATTGGGAATGGCTTGGCGTTTCAGCAAGGGCTGGTTTTGGGTGTTTTTGCCCATCGGAATTTCTCTAATTGTGGCAACGGTCTATTTGCGGCATCATTATGTGATAGATATTTTTGCCGGGCTATATACTGTGGCTATAGCCTGGTATGTGACGCCGATTCTGGATGTCTGGTGGCGGGAGAAGCAATTTGGCTGGGAAATCACACCGGAGTCGCCTGCAGTTTTGCCGGTGCGTGAAAAAAGGTTGCCGACATGGTTATAACGGAAGCCTCTCAGAACTGATACGAGAGCTTGCTTTTCAGTCCGAAAAAGTAGTCCTGATTCATATTGGGTGCGCTTTCCAAGTCGGTTGAAGGTGTATTGAGGTCAAACGATTTGACCCTGAGTTCTGCTTCAAGGGCAATGGACAGATTTTCGGCGATGTCTTTATAAAGGCTGACACTGCTTTCTAATGCGCTATAAAAGATGGAGCTTTCGTTATTTTCAGCAATATCGGTTATGGAGACGCGGTCTTTAACCAGCACCCTATCGCCATTTCCCATATGATATGAGAAAGAGAGGCTCAGTTCGGCGTCAGAAATCAGCGGTTGAGTGGCCATCAGGCCAACAGCGAGAAAAGTGCCAGCGAATCTCGTGTCGGTGATGGTGTCTTCCAACTCACGGTCGCCTATGCGGAAGGTGTAGGGTTTCTGATAGCGGGTGCGACCTAGTCCGGCATAGGTGCGGACATATTTAGGTTCACCAGACATACTGCCAAGTGAAATTCCGGCAAGAAAATCGCTGAATCGAGTATAAAACCGGGCTTCATCGCCATCCCGATAATATGTGATAGAGTGAACTTCTTCAAAATTGTAGGGAATGTAGGTGACATCCCCTTCGAAATGGACATCCGCGCGGTAATCCTGATAATCTGTGCGTAGAATGAGCCCCAGATTATTCCAGCTATTGGGAATGATAAAATCGCTGAGGAGGTGGAAAAGAACATAGCCCGCGGCGCCGGTTTTTTCGGTGATGAGGGCATCGCGGCCTTTGGCGCTGGGGGCTTCGATGCCATTGGAAAATTCATAGCGCAGGGTGTAGAAGTGAAAATCCTTATAACTGAGACGGGCGTTGAGGGTCATTCCCAGATAGCCAGTGGTCTCAATTTTTGAGCGTTTGGGCTGGTTGGGAAGCCATTTGAGATATTGGGCGCCAGTTTCCAGCTCTACCCAGCCGGAAAGCGCCGGCACTAAAATTACGAGGAGCACGATGGCTTTTTGCAAAATTCTCAAGTTGTCCCTTTCTTCATAGTCCAAAATAGAGAGCTGACAGCAGAAGTTCAAGTTTTTATTAGGGAAAAGCAGAACCGCCCGAATAGATCCGGGCGGTATTTCGAAAGCCGTCACCTTCTCAAAGAGAAGGCAAAGGATTGATATTGAGCTACTTAAGCAAGAGCAGTTTGCGGGTCTGACTGAATTTAGGCGATTCAAACGTATAAATATAGACGCCGCTGGCGAGACAATTTCCGTGTTGGTTCATTCCATCCCAAATCAGATTGTAATACCCGGCCGGCTGCTCGCGGTTGATGAGTGTACTGACAAGCTGACCGCGGATATCGTAGATGGCGATTTTTACCGAAGTCTGTTCCGGCAATTGGTACGGAATCTTTGTCACCGGATTGAAGGGGTTGGGGAAATTTTGCTCCAGGGCAAAATGATCGGGAATGGCGATATCGGCAACGGACACCGGATCGGTAATAATGATTGTGACGGGTAAGTGAAAATCTGGATATTCCGGATCATTGCTCGTGATCCAAAGTTCTTCGTATTGAGTGCCAAGATTAGAATTTGGCTGAGC
This sequence comes from Fidelibacterota bacterium, assembly GCA_011049095.1. Lineage (GTDB taxonomy): Bacteria > Fidelibacterota > Fidelibacteria > Fidelibacterales > DSDE01 > DSDE01. The sequence continues at coordinate 2,244 of DSDE01000462.1, read as the reverse complement.
GCTGGAGATATAGAGCATAAAAATGCCGGAATCTCCTGCAGCAATTTCTGCAGTGAGAAGATTCACACTGAGAGGATAATTGACGCTGGTTGGAATGTTAAATCCGATTTCCAGCTCACCCATTCCGTAATTGTAGATGGTGAAGTTCATCGAGTCAATCGTTCCCAGCGCCATTGTATGCGAGATGCTGTCCACAGACATCGCCATTGCCGGCAAATAGGCTAGGACATCAAAGCTGGCTGTTATCTGGCATTCCGGCTGCTCGGGATCATTGCTGAGGACCTGGAGGACTTTCTCATAGTGACGCGGCAGCACTCCAGCGCTGTTGAATTCAAATAGTACAATCGCTGTATCTCCCTGAGCCACAGAGCCAGATGCAGGTTTTACACTGAGCCATTCGGGCACATTGGAGAAATGCACTGTTAGGTTGTCGTGAACATACTCAGCGTTGAAAGCGATTTCCAGTCCATCGGTGCCGTCCGGTGATTCGATGCCGATAGTGGCGCCGTCGGTACTGCCTAGCATCGTAAGATAATTATAGCGTATGTCGCCATTAGGATAGAGAATCGCCTGAAATGTTTTGGCTGAATTATCATTATAGGTGGGCACATTGGTGAACTGCAGCACGACTTTGGCGCTGTCAGTTTTGAGAATGTTTATGGTGCCGCCGGCTGCCGGGTTGAGGTCATCCCAAAATGGAGCAATGAGTCCGTTGGGGTTGCTTTCATTGGGAATGGGCTGATTGGTGAAATGTCCCGGAATCAAATGTCCAAAAGCCAGAAAGCCGTTGGAGACGATTTTGACTTTCTCGTAATTTTGTCCGTAGAAGGGGAAGCTGAAGGGCAGCGTCACTTCCACTGAGGCATCGTCACCCAGGTTGATTACGGCGCTGTTTTCGCTGATATCTTCCCAAGAGAAACTTGGTCCACCATCTTCATCGCTGTCAATCCAGGTGTAGCCAAAGGCATCGGGACCGCCGCTGTTTTGGGTCATTGCAGGAGCTTTTCGGGGATCTGATTGATTCTTGTTGAGGGTCAAATATTCAAAAGTGTGCCCGTCGATTTGGCTTTTGTTTCCTTTTTCAGCATAGCCGGGAATTGTAAAGTCGAGCCTTCCTTCGCCGCTATTAATGATGTATAGTGTGTCGGTGATGCTCTCATTCACAAAGAGAGCTTTCTCAAGCTGTGTCGGATCGATTACGATTTGCGGCTTGAGCATCACCTCTCCGATCAGAACAATTTTTTGGATACTTTCATCCGGATCATTGCTGGTGATAGTCAGGGTGTCGGTGAAATTTCCGCTTGTCGTAGAGCTGAAAGTCACTTTAAGGTTGTAACCCATACCAGCCTCTAAAAAGAGTGCATTGGTGTCAGGAGTGAATGGGCCTTCAGGAATCTTAATGTCAGTAATCTCCAGGTCAGCGCTGCCACTATTGCGCAGGGTGAGTGTTTTGGTGAGCTGCTTGCCGGTGTAAATAGCGCCAAACATGATGGTATCGGCAGATATTGTGAGGTTGGGTACGCCGATGACATTCGCTGTAATATTGAATAGGAATGGATTCGCGCCTGGGTCATTGTTGGTGATGGCGAGTTCCTGGACGTGGGTGCCGCCATCGAGTTCGGCAGCATCCATCGTAGCGGTCAGTTCAAGGCTGTCGCCCGGGGCGATGGTTCCGCTCCAGGGTGCGATATCCAGCCATTGTGGGACTAATCCGATTTGAATGGCCATTTCATTGTGCAGGTAGTTTGTGTTGAAGGCGACTTGGAGGCCATCGCTGCCGGCAGCATTCTCAATGCCGACCGTGGCGCTGTTTGTCTGATTGCTGAGGGACTGATACATAAAAGTAATACGCCCCTGCAAATCGAGGATAACCTGGAAAGTATTAGCGCCTGATGCGCTACTGCTATAATGGGGCACGTCGCTATATTGGACGATGAATTTGCCGGCTGCATCGAGCCAGGCATAATGAATGCTGCCGCCATTTTGCGGAGAAAGGTCATCCCAGAAAGGTGCGATGAGCGCATTGGGAATCTGCGCCGTTGGAATAGGCGCATTGGTGTAGGTGCCGCCGAATCCACCGAACGTGAGGTAACCGTTGGCTGAGATAGTGAGCTGATTCTTGTCGCTGCCATAAAAGTTGAAGGGAAAGGGTAGAGCCACTGTCTGATATCCATCGTCTGCCAAGGTCAGCGCTGTGCCGATGCTGCGAATATCATTCCACTGATAAGCCGGGCCGCCTGGCTG
>DSDE01000427.1 GCA_011049095.1 Fidelibacterota bacterium | reverse complement strand
GAGCGTGATTTTTTGTCCAAAGCGCTCGGGAGTTAAGCGTGTCCGAGCGCCGAGAAATGATCTTAGCTGATAAAAGTCTGCCAATAATAAAAAAGCAGGATTTGCTTAATCTGCCTGGCAGCACCTTTTATTACCGACCAAGGGAGAAAGAAACCTTTGATGATGAATTTTTGGAGCTGTTGAAGCTCATAGATCAATTACATATAAAATATCCGAGTTTTGGAACGAGACGACTTCGAGATCAATTACAAAGGTCAGGACATCTTATTGGACGAGATAAAGTCAGAACATTAATGGGCATAATAGGGATACGAGTACAGTATCCAAAACCAAGAACGAGTATTAAAATGAAAGGGCATAAAATATATCCCTATCTTCTTCGGGACTTAAAAATTGTTCGTCCCAATCAAGTTTGGGCAACAGATATTACTTATATACCAATGTCCAAAGGATTTGTCTATTTGGTAGCAATAATGGATATTTACAGTCGCAAGATATTATCCTGGCGCATATCAAATAGTATGGATACAAGATTCTGCTTAGAAGCCTTAGAAGCAGCAATCCGTGAATATGGCTGTCCGGAAATCTTTAATTCAGACCAAGGGAGTCAATTTACATCAGATGAATTCACGGAAGCCTTAAAAGCACACGGAATCCAAATAAGTATGGATGGCAAAGGTCGCTGGGTTGACAATGTCTTTATCGAAAGATTTTGGCGAACTCTAAAATATGATGAAGTCTATTTAAAAGCTTATGAAAGCACATCAGAAGCGAGAACCTGCATTGGTGACTTTATAGACTTTTATAACAGCGGTATGCCCCATTCATCCTTGAAGAAAAAAACACCCGATGAAGTGTATTTCAAAACATCAAAAAAAGACAATGCAGCATAATCAAACACACCTAAGAAGCGTAAAAAAGTCTCCAAGCTACCCCGACCATTGCACAAGTTTGACACGCAGTATTTTATGAAACTGGAAGAGAGACATATTTTTAAGAAAATTGAGATGCTGAAGTTTTACAAATCGCAAACAAAGGCAAACCGGCATTATTTTTCAGAGGATTTTATCAAAGGGCTGGCATTTACCTGGGGGGCGCAGATTGGTTATCGATTTGCGGAAGCATTTGAAGTGATCCGTTGGATCAGTTAATCTATATTGTAACAGGACAGGGTGACGATGCATAAAATCTCTATTGGTATTTTTACCTACAATAACGAGAAATATATCGGTGAGGTTATCAGCCGGGCAAAGGGTCAGCTGGACGAGCATTCCGATTTGATCATCGTTGATGATGGCTCTACCGATGGAACCGGAAGAATCCTCGATGAATACAGGAATATTGATAACATTAAGATTATTCAGTTTTCTCATAACCAGGGACGCCCATTCGCCCGTAATAAAATCATAGAGGAATCGGATGCCGATTTTATCCTCTGGATGTCTGGGAATGATATCTATAACGAACAGTTAATCCCCCGCTATCGGGAAATACTAGCTCAAAATCCTGATATCGACGTTATTTATGGAACCGTTCAAGCATTTAATGCGATATCAGGAGAAAAAACAACGAAATATGAGCCCAAAGACTGGTCTGACAATAGAGGATTGATGAGGAGTCTAATTAATGGAAGTGGTATTGTTGATGGAGGGAGTATGGTAAAGCGCTCACTTTATGAGCGTTTTGGAAAGTACAATGAATTATTCAGCAGGGCGCAGGATTTTGAGTTTTGGACAAGAGTAGCCCCTTATGCAAAGTTTCACAAAACGGGCACAATAGTTAGCTTGTATCGTATAGATGACAAAAATGTCTCTGTTGGGAATAGTGTGGATATGTCATTTAACGGAATGGCTCTGCGAGGGATAATGAACCGCTATCCTCTGGAGACCATCTTTCCTGATTTAGATTGGTCAAAAAAAAAGCAAGCTCTTTATGAAGCGCATCGTGAACTGACATTAAATTTATATCGCGTGGATGATTTGTATCATGTACTGCAATATTTGGATTATTTAGAGTCAGTTGCTGAGAGTCCTGAGTATCAAAATTTGCGAGTGAATACATACTTACGAATGGGACGCTGGGACAAGCTGGCAAATAATTCTATCCCTGAAACCTTTAGAATTTATCGTAAAAAGTTGGATGAAATAACTAAATATAAAGCGACAGGTGATTGGAACCACTATAAGCAAGCGGTGGAAACCTTATATAAAATAGAGTCGGTGCATACATTTGACAGCACATTTAATTTGTTTAAATTGTACAAGAAACTTGGTCAGAAAGAAACTGCTGAAAAATGGTTACTTACAGCAGCACGTTTAAATCCTGAATTTCGTTTTTCAAGGAAAATTGAAGAGGAATATCACGAGATGCTAAAAGCTGTTCGTTTTCGGACTATGGATCACAATCCAGTGAAATTTCACCGCTTAGATAAATGGCTAGGAAATTACCCGCTTATCTCAGTTATTATTCCCACTCATAATCGTCCGGAAAAACTGAAAGTAGCTATCCAAAGTGTATTGGATCAGACTTATCCAAATATTGAAATCATCGTTTCTTGTGATGATGGGACAAAAGAAGCAGAAAAAGTAGTTCAACGCTCTAATGATTCAAGAATAAAGTACACGGAAGTGCCTCTAAACAGTGGGCCCGCCATTTCCCGTAATGCGGCATTAAAATTAGCTCACGGTGAATACTGTGCCTTTTTAGATGATGATGATATTTTTTATACAGAGCATCTATTAACTGCTTTGCGGCATATTGATGAAAAAACACCGGTGGTATATACAGATGCTACCCGAGTAACTTGGCTCAAAGAGGATGGTAAATATCGGCAGATTGATAAACGCATTCCCTATTCCTTTGATTATGACAGAAATGTACTGCTCACCGGGAATATGTCACCCATCAACTGTTTTGTTTTTGAGCGAAAACTGGCTGAAGCAATCAATTACTTTGATGAAAATCTATTTGCTCTTGAAGATTGGGATTTCTGGATACGATTATCAGCACAATCAGATTTCAAACATATTCCCACAGCAAGCGCCCAAGTCAATTGGTATGTGGACGGTTCGACCATTACCTCCTCACATGGCGATAAATGGCAGCAAAGTCGGGATTATCTTTATAAAAAACACTTAAAAGAAATGCAAGCGGTGAAAAACCGTGATGAAATTATGGCTCGTTTCAATAATATCTGGTCTAGCGATTTCAATGTTCAAGATTTTTTGAGAAAAGAAAAATCCTCCCGTCCCCTCGTCTCCCTCATCATCCTCACTTACAACGCTTTAAAATACACACGGGAGTGTATTGCCAGCATCGAGGCGCACACAAATTATCCTTATGAGATTATTTTTGTGGATAATAATTCAACAGATGGCTCAAAGAAGTGGCTGAAGCAGTATGTTAAGAAAAATCCTCAGCATACCTTTATTGATAATCGGGAGAATAAAGGGTTCGCCGGTGGAAATAATCAGGGTGTGAGAGCAGCCGAAGGTGAATATGTCCTTCTGCTGAATAATGATGTGCTGGTTTCCGATGGCTGGCTTGAAGATATGGTGCACGCCTTGGAACTGGATGAAAAAATCGGGATGGTTGGACCGGTGACCAATCATATCAGCGGTCGGCAGATGCTGAAGGATGTGCCCTATAAAGATGCCGCCGGGTTTCATGATTTCGCTCAGTATGTGCGCCGCGAAAATGCTAAAAGAGTCACTCCTCGCCGCCGCATAGCCGGGTTTGCCGTCCTGATGAAAAAAACAGTTTATGAGAAAGTAGGTGGACTGGATGAGGCTTATGGCACCGGCAATTACGAAGATGATGATCTTTGCCTCAAAGTACGCAATAGGGGTTTTGCAATCATGGTACACGAAGGTGTATTCATTCACCATTATGGCAGTCAGACTTTCAAGGCAAATCGTATTGATATTCTCAAGTCTCTGGATGAGAAAGGTTCTGTATTTAAGGAAAAATGGCCGGATGTGGACTATGACGAGCTCCTCGAGTTTAAAAATCCGCTCAATCAAACCCATCCGGAACTAATTCAGAAGGCCATTGATGCGCTGCAAAAGGGAAGGGCAGAGCTTGCGGCAGAGTATTATGAAAAAGTCTTGATAGAAAATCCGATTCAGGAAAATGCGCTTCTCGGAATGACGATTGTTCAAATGCAAATAGAGCAGCATGATGAAGTGGATAAGCTTTTGAAGAAGGCATTGCGGCTCTATCCTAGGAATGTGGGTATTCTCAATCAGGCGGGACTTTTAAAATATCAACAAAAAGATTATACGACTGCCAAGGTTCATTTTGAAGAAGCATTAGATAATAACCCTGACTTTCACGATGCCCGTAGAAATTTAGCGGAAGTGAAGCTGGAACTGGAAGATTATGAAGGCGCTGTCAAGGAGCTGATGACGATTTTAGAGAAAGCGCCCGATGATATCGAGGCGTTGATTCGCATGGCTCAGCTTTTTCTGGAAATTGGCAATGAAGATGAGGCCGGCAGCTATTTTGAAAAAGCCAGATCGGCAAATCCGCAGCATCCTTCAGTACTGCAGTTTGAAGAATTACTCATCCAGATGAAAAAGCCTGATCCGAGACAGGAGCAGCTCAATGCCGCTTCACAGATGCTGGCAGAAGGCAATCACGGTGCGGCACGAAAGGTATTTGAAGCACTTTTGGTTGAAAATAAGCAAGATAAAGATGCCCTATTTGGCTTGGCAATGTGCCACCGTTTGAATGAAGATGAGCCTGGCATGCTACTGACGCTGCAGAAGATTTTGCAGAATGACAGCGATTTTGCTCCCGCCTGGAATTTGACGGGAGTTGTTGCTTTTGAAAAAGGTGATTTTCAAAATGCGCTGCAGCTTTTCCGGGCGGCCTCGGAGAAAGCGCCGGAATGGATTGAACCGCTGCGCTATATTGCCGAAACCCAATTGATGCTGGAAGATTATCAAGCTGGTGTACAGCAGTTTGTGGACATTCTCGAAAAGTGGCCGGAAGATCTGCCTACACTTCAGCGTATGGCAGAGCTTTTTGAAGAGATTGGCAACGCGGAACAGTCGGCGGCCTATCGTCAGAAAATCGCTGATATTCAGCAGAAATATCAAGAAAATGAAGCAAATCAGCCCGAAGCTACAGCAGAAGAAGCTTCGCAACTGCTGCAGCAAGGCGATGCCGAAACGGCCTTAAAGACCTTCTCACAATTGGTCGAGCAAGATGAGACGGATATAGAAGCCCGTTTTGGTCAGGCCATTGCTTTGATGGCAAATGGAGACTCTGATGGAGCCTGGAATGCACTGAATGAATTAATGGAAATTGCTCCTGACTTTGCCCCTGCCTGGAATCAAGCCGGTATTTTGGCTTTTCAAAATGGACGAATTGAGCAGGCGAAGCAGATCTTTGCCACAGCTATTGAGAAGAAAAAAGACTGGCCCGAACCTCAGCGCAACTATGCAGAAGTACTCCTGGCGGAAGAGGATTATGAAAATGGTGTGAAAGCGCTGGATACCATCATCGCCAATCATCCCGATGATGTGCTTACCATTCTCAGGCTGGCCCAGCTCTATGCTGAAGCCGGACAAGACGAAATAGTCCGGCAGTTCGCACTAAAAGCGCTGGAAATTGATCCGGACAATGAAGAAGCCAGAAAGCTGCTCTGAGTTTCTAAAACCTAAAAATCTAAAGTAAAAGAACTTGAAAGGGCCCTTATATTGTTGTATATTATGG